>DASUHM010000035.1 GCA_036273515.1 Gaiellales bacterium | reverse complement strand
TTCCTCGGCGCCGCCCATACGCTGGAGCGGTTCCGCACCTGCTTCTACCGGCCGCTGCTGTCCTCGACGGAGAACTTCGAGCGGTGGAAGTCGAAGGGCGGGCGCGACGCGACCGAGCGGGCGGGCGAGATCTGGCGGGAGATGCTCGACGCGTACGAGCCCCCGCCGCTCGACCCGGGGGTGCGCGACCAGCTCAAGGAGTACGTCGACAGGCGGCGGATCGAGCTCGGCGACTGACCGGGCAAAAGGAGCGACCATGGCAGAGAGGCTGGCAGAGAGCATGGGCCGGCTCGGCACCGAGACCGCGTTCGAGGTGCTGGCGCGGGCGAAGGCGCTCGAGGCGTCCGGGCGACGGGTGATCCACCTCGAGATCGGCGAGCCGGACTTCGGCACGCCGCAGCACATCGTCGAGGCCGGGATGCGCGCGCTGCGCGACGGGCACACCCACTACTGCCCGGCGCCGGGCCTGCCCGAGCTGCGCGAGGCGTGCGCCGCGCATCTCTCCGCCCACCGCGGCATCGCCGTCGACCCCGGCCGCGTCCTGGTCGCTCCGGGGGCGAAGCCGTTCCTCTTCTTCGGCGTGCTCGCCACCTGCCAGCCCGGCGACGAGGTCATCTACCCGAACCCCGGGTTTCCGATCTACGAGTCGGTCATCCGCTTCGCCGGCGCGACGCCGGTGCCGCTGCCGCTCGTCGAGGAGCGCGGTTTCGCGTTCACGGCCGACGACCTGGCCGAGCGGCTCAGCCCACGCACGCGGCTCGTGATCCTGAACTCGCCCGCGAATCCGACCGGCGGGATCGTGCCGCCGGCGCTGACGGCGGAGATCGCCGAGGTGCTGGCGGGGCACGACTGCTACGTGCTCTCCGACGAGGTCTACTCGGAGATGCTCTACGGCGCCCGCCACGACACCGTCGCCGCCCATCACGGCCTGCTCGACCGCACCATCCTCCTGGACGGCTTCTCGAAGACGTTCGCGATGACGGGCTGGCGGCTGGGCTACGCGGCGCTTCCGGCCGAGCTGGTCGAGCCGGTCACGCGCCTCCTGATCAACTCCGTGTCCTGCACGGCGCCGGCGGTGCAGCTGGCCGGCGTGGCCGCCCTGACCGGACCGCGCGGCGAGGTGGACGCGATGCTGGCCGAGTTCGAGCGCCGCCGGGCCGCCGTCGTCGAGGGCCTGAACGCGCTCCCGGGCGTCACCTGCGTCATGCCGCAGGGCGCGTTCTACGCCTTCCCGAACATCTCGGGGACGGGCATGGAGGCGCGCACGGTCGCCGACCGGCTGCTCGAGGAGGCGGGTGTCGCGGTGCTCTCCGGCACGGCCTTTGGGTCGTACGGCGAGGGCTACCTGCGCCTCTCCTACGCCAACTCGCTCGAGAACATCGCCGAGGCGCTCGCCGCCATGGGCGGGCTGCTCGAGGCCGTCGCGGTATGACGGCGCCTGCGGCGCGCATCGTCGTCACCCGCCGCATCCCCGAGCCCGCGCTCGAGCTGCTGCACGGCGCGGGCGACGTGTGGCTCTCGCCGCACGACCGGCCGATGACGGCCGAGGAGCTGCACACGGCCATCGCCGGGGCCGACGCCGTGGTGACGCTGCTGCACGACCGGGTCGACGACGCCTTCCTCGACGCGGCCGGCCCGGGGCTGAGGGTGGTGGCGAACGTCGCCGTGGGCTACGACAACATCGACGTGCCCGCCTGCGCCCGCCGCGGCGTGATCGCCACGCACACGCCGGGCGTGCTGGTCGACGCGACGGCCGACATCGCGATGGCGCTCATCCTGATGTCGACCCGGCGACTGGGCGAGGCCGAGCGGATGGTGCGCGAGGGCGGCACGTGGTCGTGGAGCATGTTCTTCATGCTCGGCACCGGGCTCCAGGGAAAGACGCTCGGGATCGTCGGCCTCGGCCAGATCGGCGCGGCGACCGCCCGCCGGGCGCGCGGCTTCGGGATGCGGGTCGCCTACGCCGGCCGGCGCCGGGCCGACGCGGGCCTCGAGGCGGAGCTCGACGCGACCATGGTCGACCTGGACGAGCTGCTGGCGACCGCCGACGTGGTCTCGATCCACACGCCGCTCTCGGCCGAGACCCGGCACCTGATCGACGCCCGCCGGCTGGCGCTCATGAAGCCGACCGCGCATCTCGTGAACACGTCGCGCGGACCGGTGGTCGACGAGGCCGCGCTGGCCGCGGCCCTTCGCGACGGCACGATCGCCGGCACCGGCCTCGACGTGTTCGAGCGCGAGCCCGCGATCGAGCCGGGGCTGCTCGAGCTCGAGAACGCGGTGCTGATCCCGCACCTCGGCTCCGCGACGGTCGAGACGCGCACCGCGATGGGCGTGCTGGCCGCGGAGAACGCGGCGGCGGTGCTGGCGGGTCACACCCCCCCAACGCCGATCGGGTGACGCACCAAGCGGGGTCAGACCCCTTTTGGTGCACCGCTTCGCGCCGCCCCATCAGGGGTCTGACCCCCCGGGGTGGCGACTCCTCAGCTGTTGAGCGCGCTGGCCATGGCGGCCATGTGGGCCGGCGTCGAGCCGCAGCAGCCGCCCACCAGCTCCACGCCCAGGTCGCGCATGCGCCGGGCGTAGTCGGCCATCTCGGCCGGCGACGTGTCGTAGTGGAACTCGTCGCCGCGGATCACCGGCAGGCCGGCGTTGGACTGCGCGATCAGCAGCAGGCCCTCGGGGCGGTGGGCGACCATCTCGACCATCACCGCCTGCATGTCGTCGAGGCCGCGGCCGCAGTTGGCGCCGACGGCGGTGACGCCGAGCTCGCCGAGCGTCTCGACCGCCTGCGCGGGGGAGACGCCCATCATCGTGTGCCGGTTCGTGTCGAAGCTCAGCGTGACGGCCACCTCGAGCTCCGGCGCGGCCTCGTGCGCGGCCCGCACGACCGCCTCGGCCTCGGCCAGGTCGCTGAGGGTCTCGCCCAGGATCAGGTCGGCGCCGGCGCCCGCGAGCGCCTCGATCTGCTCGGCGAAGATCGCCTGCGCCTCGGACGCCGACAGCGTCCCAAGGGGCTCGATCAGCTCGCCGGTCGGCCCGACGTCGCCAGCGACGAGGGCGCCGAAGTCGTCGGCGACCGAGCGGGCGATGCGGACGGCCGCGGCGTTGACGTCCGCCACACGGTCTTCCAGGCCTGAAGCGGCCAGCCGTGGTGCCGTGGCGCCGAAGGTGTTCGTGGTGACGAGCACCGAGCCGGCGGCGGCGTAGCCGCGGTGGATCTCGGCGACGTCGTCGGCCCGCTCGAGGTTCCAGCGCTCGCCCGACTCGCCCGCCTCGAGGCCCGCGTTCTGGAGCATCGTGCCCATCGCGCCGTCGAAGAGGGCGCAACCGCGGGCGGCGATCAGATCGCGAAGCGCGGTGCGGGCGACGGTCGTCATCGCGCTGGATGGTACCTCCACCGCTGCCTGGCGCGCCCGCAAGACTATCGACCATGAGCCGCCCGCCCGGGATGCCGACCGACCGCGAGGTGCTCTGGCTCGCCATCCCCGCGCTCGGCGCGCTCATCGCGGAGCCGCTCTACGTGCTGGGCGACACGGCCATCATCGGCCATCTGGGGACGGTGCCGCTGGCCGGGCTCGCGCTGGCCGGCCTGCTGCTCTCGGAGATCTTCGGCTTCTGCACGTTCCTCGAGTACGGGACGACCGCGCGGGCGGCCCGGCTGTACGGCGCCGGGCAGGTCGACGAGGCGCTCGACGTGGGCGTGCAGGCGACCTGGCTGGCGCTCGGGCTGGGAGTGATCCTCGTCATCGGGGTCGAGATCGTGGCCGCCCCGGCGATGCACGCGATGGCCGGCGGCAACACCGCCGCCTCGGTACAGGCGCTGCGCTGGATGCGGATCGCGGCGCTCGGGGCGCCCTTCGTGCTCGTCACGGCCGCCGCCCAGGGCTGGATGCGCGCGCTCCAGGACACGCGCACGCCGCTCGTCGTGATCGGCCTCGCGAACCTGGCCAGCATCGCGCTGTCCGCGACCCTGGTGTTCGGCGCCGGGATGGGGATCCGCGGCTCCGCCATCGCGAACGTGGTCGCCCAGGCCGCCTCCGGCCTCGTGTTCCTCGTGCTGCTCTCCCGCCGCGGCGTCTCGCTGCGGCCCTCGCTCGAGCGGATCCGGCTGCAGTTCGCCGCCGCCCGCGACCTGACGCTGCGCACGGCCTCGTTCTTCGTCGCGTTCACCGTGGCCGCCTCGGTGGCCGCGAGGATCGGCGACACGACCCTGGCAGCTCACCAGATCGGCGCCCAGATCTGGACGTTCTGCGCGCTCTTCCTCGACTCGACGGCGATCGCCGCCCAGGCGCTGGTCGGGCGCCTGCTCGGCGCCGGGCAGATCGACGCGGCGCTCGCCCTCGGCCGCCGCCTCCTGTGGGCGGGGGCGCTGCTCGGGATCGGCTTCGCGGCCGTCCTGGCCGCGGGCTACGCCGTCATCCCGCGCGCGTTCACGTCCGACCCGGCGGTCATCGACAAGGCGCACGTCCTCTGGCCGTTCCTCGTGCTGATGATGCCCTTGAACGGATGGGTGTTCGCGCTCGACGGCATCCTGTTCGGGGCGGGCGACCTGCGCTTCATGCGCAACGTGACCGCCGCTGCCGCGGTTCTCGGCTACCTGCCGATCACGCTCGCGACCGCCAGCTTCGGCTGGGGGCTGGCCGGGATCTGGATCGGCATCTCGGCCTTCATCTGGATCCGGACCGCGATCGGATTTGCCCGCTGGCGTGGCCGGCGGTGGCTGATCGGCGGCGCCCGGCTCGCCGACGAGGCTGCATAGAAACCTGCTGCACATTCCCCCTTTCGGGGCACATGACATACCCCCCGGAACCCGTATATCTACGGGGGGTCTGAAGCATGGAAGTCTGGAGCAGCGAAACGGCAGGGTCCTGGATGGTTCCGCGATCGCGCGGCATGGTCGCCGCGGTCGCGCTCGGCGCTGCCCTCATGACCGTGTATGCCGTGCTCGCCGCGCTCGCGCTGACGGCGCCGAACGCGCTCACGGTGCCGAACTTCGGCAGCTTCGTGCGCGCCGACGCCGGCAGCTTCACGGCGCTCTTCCACACCTCGCCGCCTGCACATCGCACCCACGTGCTCGCGGCGGTCGTGCCCGTATCGCCGCCCGCCGTCGCGCCGGTCTCGACCACGAGCAGCGCGACGACGCCCGTGGCGCACGGCTCGGCTCCGAAGCACCGCGGGGGGCACCATGCGGCTGTCTCGCGGCGCGACGATCGCCATCACCGGCACGGTCACAACCGCAGTCACGGCCATCATCGCCACGGGCATGGTCACCACGGCCTTCGTGAGCACGCAGAGCGCCATCACAACGGTCGTTATGGACACGAGCGGAGTAACCATCACGGGATGCGCCGCCATCACGGTGGCCGGCACCAACGCGCCGGGCACCACGTCCATCACCGCCCGCACCACGCCCATCACAGCCACCACCGGCCGGTTGGCCACCCCCATCAGGGCCGCGTGCACCACCGTGGCGACGCGCACGTGCGGCATGTGCACCACGGCGGCAGCCACCACCGCAGCGGCCACCACCATCGCACGATCCGCTCAGGCGGGTTCCGGCGCCACCGCCACGCGGGCGGCGAGCACCACCACCGGCACCACCGGTAGCTAGATCGCGTCGACCTTCTCGACGTACCAGACGACCCAGGCGCCCTCCGTGCGCTCCGCCTGCACCACGCGGGCAGCGGGAGGCAGTGGCACCTGGCAGAACTCGCGGGACATACCCCGCACCTCGCCGATCGCCTCGCGCTCGACGGCCATCAGGGGCACGACGATCCGCGCGAGGATCGGCATCCCCTCGGCTTGACTCAGGTCGAGATTTTCCATGCGGGCGAGGTTCTGCGGCCGCCCGGCGTCTCCTGCAAATCTGGATCGGAACCAGGTCTGGCTACCATCAGGCGAAGGAGGCTCGCTCATCTCGCTGCTGCTCGCCATCTCGATCTACCACGTTCCGGCCAACCTGGGGTACGCGGTGCTGTTCGCGCTGATCCTGGTCGAGTCGGCCGGGGCGCCGGTACCGGGCGAGACCAGTCTGATCGCGGCCGGCGTGCTGGCGTCGGCCGGGAACCTGTCGCTGCCGGTGGTCTTCGTGGTCGCGATCTCGGCCGCGATCATCGGCGACAACCTCGGCTACCTGTTCGGGCGCCGGGTAGGCCACCGCGTGCTGCTCGCACCCGGCCGCTGGGAGCGGCAGCGGCGCCAGTTCGTCGCGGAGGGCGAGCACTTCTTCGCCCGTCACGGCGGCAAGACGGTCTTCTTCGGCCGCTGGCTGCCGGTGCTGCGCTTCACCGCGGCCCTGCTCGCCGGCGTGAACGAGATGCCCTGGCGGCGATTCTTCGTCTTCAACGCCCTCGGCGCGATCGGCTGGGTGTGCACGGTCGGCACTGCCGCCTACGTTCTCGGGTCGAGCGCATCCAACCTGTTCGAGGCGATCGGCTTCGCCGGCCTGCTGGCCGTGACGCTCACGATCATCGGCCACATCGTCTGGCGCCGCTCGCAGCGGCGCCGCAACCCGTCCGCACCGCCCGCGCCGGTCAACGAGTCGGTCGACTGAGCGCCAGCAGGCGCGCGTACTCCTCGGGCGTGTTCGCGTTGCGCACGGAGTCGGGGTGGGACAGGCTCTGGGCGTGGATGCGGGCGACGCGGGCGCCGTCGAGCAGCGCGGCGATCCGCGGCCGCCCTGCGGCGAGCAGCTCCCGGGCGCGCAGGAGCGTGCGGGCGTCGTAGGCGGCGGCCAGGGTCTGGTCGTGGCCCGCGACGACCGGAACGGCCGCGTCGTAGCCCGGCAATGCCGCGACGAGCTCCGAGACGACCTGCGGCTGCAGGAGCGGGAGGTCGGTCGCGGCCAGGAAGACGGCGCCTGCGCGGCCGCCGACGGCGCGCATCCCCGCCGCGACGCCCTCCAGCGGCCCACGGTTCTCCACGGCGTCCTCTGTCCGCTCGACGCCCTCCGGGAGGGGCAGGTCGTCTCCCGGTGCGGCGACGACCACGACGGGGTCGCAGACGGCGGCCAGGATCGAGGCGACGTGGTGGACGAGCGGGGTCCCGTGCCAGTCGAGCAGCGCCTTGGGCCGGCCCATGCGGCGCGATCCGCCGCCGGCAAGGACGATCGCGGCCGCGTCCGCCACCGTCAGTGGGCCGAGACGTACTGGATGATCATGTTGTCGGTCATCCACTCGATCGGCGCCTTGTCGTCGGTGAGTGGGGTGCTCGACGGCCCGATCGGGCGCAGGTGCCGGGCGAGCGCCGCCGCCGGCTCGAGCGGATAGGGCGCGCGCAGCAGCCGGTGGGCGAGTATGGCCCGGCTGACGGGGTGGCGGAAGCCGATCACCATGTCGTTGTAGCCGCTCTGCCGCCACAGGAAGACCGACGCGAACCGGGTGGCCATCGTCCCGGCGATGTCGCGGGCGAGGCTGTCGTCGTCGGGGATGCGCCCGATGTTCGCCATCACCATGCCGCGCGCCTTCAGCCGGTCGGACGCAAGCCCCCAGAACTCCTGGGTCGTCAGGTAGAACGGGATATAGGGCTGCTGGAAGGCGTCCAGGAAGATCGCGTCGTAGCGGGTGTCGTGGGTCTCGAGGTAGACCCGCCCGTCGGCGGTCGCCACGGAAACGCGCGGGTTGGACGCGAGGCCGAAGTAGCGCCGCCCGACCGCGGTCACCTGCGGGTCGAGCTCGATGCCCTGGATCCGCACCTGCGGCCAGTACGACCCGTAGGCGCGGCCGACGGTGCCGCCGGCGTAGCCGATCATGGCCAGGTTCCGGAACGGCTCCCCGTGCAGGAGGGGGGCGAGCAGGAACTGGTCCCAGTAGCCGCCGGTCAGGACCTGGTTGCGCTGCCACACCGAGTGGTCGGCCCAGCCCTCGTTCAGGTGCAGGACACGCTCGCCGTCGGGGAGCCGCTGCACCTGGATGAACTGGTAGGCCGACTCGCCCTCGTACATGACCCCGTTGCCGGGCTTCACCGTCCCGGGCGGGATCAGCGCGATCGCCGCGATCGCGACCGGGGCGAGCATGTAGCGGCGCCCGAGCGCCGGCGCCGCCGCGAGCGCGAGCAGGGCGGCCGAGCCGAGCATCGTTCGGCGGGTGCCGATCTCCGGGATCAGGAGGGCGACCGGCACGAAGGTGCCCAGGATGCTGCCCATGGTCGAGAGGGCGTACATGCGGCCGGACACCTCGCCCGCCTCCTCGACCGTGCGCACGCCCAGCCGCACCGCGAACGGCGAGGCCATCCCGAGCAGCGTCACGGGGATCGAGAAGAGCAGCATGACGGCGAAGAACGAGCCCAGGAAGGCGCCCACCGACGTGCTCGCGAACGCGGTCACGGCCGCCGACAGGAAGGGCTGGGCGATGAACGGGAGCACGGCGATGGCCGCCGCCGCGATCAGCATCAGCCGGGCCATGACGGTCATCGAGGGATAGCGGTCGGCCACGCGGCCGCCGACGAAGTAGCCGACGGCCAGGTAGATCAGGATCAGGCCGATGATGTTCGCCCACACCAGGATGGACGCGCCGAAGAACGGCGCGAGCAGGCGCGAGGCGCACATCTCCGTCGACATGGTGGACGCGCCGGCGATGAACACCAGCGGGTAGAGCAGGCGCGATCGCACGCGGAAGAGCGTACAACCCGCGGTCTGAGACAACCGTGATGGATGGCTGGGGCCAGGCCCCTGCTATTCGCGCGCCTTGCGGCGCAGGACGCGCTCGTCGCCGACGCGGCGGGTGATGCCGTTCGCGTCCATCGCCTCGAGCAGCGCCTGGGCGTACTTGCGCGAGATACCGAGGCGGTCGCGCAGCTGGGCGAGGGTGACGCTGCCGCCGGCGCTCGCGATCTCGACGGCCGCGTCGCGCGCGGTGGCGAACGCCGCCGCCGCGAATGCGAGGTCGCGCCCGGCCCGCACCGCTCGGCCCTGGTCGACGAGGGCGGCCACCGCCGCCACGTCGCCGGCCTCGAGCGAGGGCGGTTGGAGCGGCGTCGCCGCCAGCCGCGCCTCCAGCTCGGCGAGCGCCGCCTCGGGGACGCCGGGGCGCTCCCGGGGCGGCGCCGGCTCGGGCTTCGCTGCCCGCGCCGACATGCGGTTGCGGGGCGGGGCCGGATCGGTGACGGTCGCCCCCGCAACGGTCACCTGTGGGCTCGTCAGGCGCAGGATCACCCGATCGCCGGCGAGCGCTGACACCGGGCGGCGCAGCCGCAGCTGCACCTCGCCGCTCTCGCCCGGCCGCAGCTCCGGCCGGTCGCGGAGGACGACCGTCGCGGGCGTCTCCGCCGTGCCGTGATGGACGGTCACGAGCTCACCGTGACGAAGCGGCTTCGCCGCCGAGCCGAGCACGCGCAGGCGGCAGTCGAGGCGGTAGGAGCGGGGTAGCGTCCCGGGCGTCGCGGCGGTCTGCCCGCGCCGCACCTGGGTGCGCTCGACGCCGACCAGGGCAAGCGCGACCCGCTGACCGGCGCCGGCCCTGGAGACCGCGCTGTCGTGCACCTGCACGCTGCGCACGCGCGCCTCGCGGCCGCCGGGCTCGATCGCGAGCCGGTCGCCGACCGCCACCGTGCCCGACCACAGCGTGCCGGTCACGACGGTGCCGATCCCGCGCAGGGTGAAGACGCGGTCGATCGGCAGCCGCACGGGACCCTCCAGGGCGTGCCGCTCCGCTCGCCCCGCGAGCCCGTCGAGCGCCGCCCGCAGCTCGTCCAGGCCGGCGCCGGTGCGCGAGGACACCTCCACCACCTGCGATCCGCCGTACGGCCCCTCGTCGAGCAGCTCCTCGATCCCGAGCCGGGCCAGCTCGCCCAGCTCGGCGTCGACCAGGTCGCGCTTCGTCAGCGCGACCGCGCCCGCCGGCACGTCCAGCAGCTCGACGATGGCGAGGTGCTCACGCGTCTGGGGCATGACGCCGTCGTCCGCGGCCACGACCAGCAGGAAGAGGTCGATCCCGGTCGCGCCCGCCACCATCGTGCGCACGAAGCGCTCGTGGCCGGGCACGTCGACCACGGACACGCGGCGGCCGGACGGCAGCTCGAGCGGTGCGTAGCCGAGCTCGATCGAGATCCCGCGCGCCTTCTCCTGGGGCAGGCGGTCGGTGTCGACGCCGGTGAGGGCGGCGACGAGCGCCGTCTTGCCGTGGTCGATGTGGCCGGCGGTGCCGAGCGTCAGAGGCTGATCTGCAGGCACTGCTCGTCGGTCAGCGTGCGGCAGTCGAGCAGCACCCGGCCCTCGCGCACGAGCGCCACGACCGGCGGGTCGCCCGCCCGCAGGGCCGCGGCGAGGGCCTCGCCCCCGTCCAGGGCACAGGCGAAGCTCGCGATCTCGAGCAGCGGGACGGCCCCGCCGCCGACGCGGGCCGTGGTGGCGACGACGTCGCCGCCCAGCCGCTCGGCGAGCCGCCCGGCCCGCTCCCGCACCGCCTCGGGCGCCTCGGCGGCGGCCGCCAGCACCGGCACCTCGCGCAGCGCCCGCTGGGGGTCGCGGTAGAGCTCGAGCGTCGCCTCGAGCGCGGCCAGCGACAGCTTGTCGATCCGCATCGCGCGAGCCAATGGGTGGCGGCGGATGCGATCGAGGGCGGCCCGCGTCCCGGCGATCACGCCCGCCTGCGGGCCACCGAGCAGCTTGTCGCCGGAGAAGCAGACGACGTGCGCGCCGGCCTCGACGGAGCTGCGCGCGGTGGGCTCGTCGGCGAGATCCGGCAGGTCGAGCAGCTGGCCCGAGCCGAGGTCGTCGATCAGCGCCACGTCGCGCCGGCCGGCGAGCTCCGCCAGCTCGCCGAGCGCCGGCGCCGCGGTGAAGCCGACCATGCGGAAGTTCGACTGGTGGACGCGCACGATGGCGGCAGTCTCGGGGCCGATCGCGGCCTCGTAGTCGCGCAGCGACGTGCGGTTCGTCGTCCCCACCTCGACGAGCCGCGCGCCGGACTGGGAG
Organism: Gaiellales bacterium; assembly: GCA_036273515.1. Taxonomy (GTDB): domain Bacteria; phylum Actinomycetota; class Thermoleophilia; order Gaiellales; family JAICJC01; genus JAICJC01. The sequence goes on along the minus strand of DASUHM010000035.1, from coordinate 69,842 downwards.
AGGATGTCGGGGATCCGGAAGCCGTCGCCGATCTCGATCAGCTCGCCGCGGCTGATGATCACCTCCCGGCCGGTGGCGAGGGCGGCCAGGCTCAGAAGCACGGCGGCGGCGTTGTTGTTCACGGCCATGCCGGTCTCGGCGCCCGTGAGCTCGGCCAGCAGGCCGCCGAGGTGGTCGTGGCGCGATCCGCGCGCGCCGGCGGCCAGGTCGTACTCGAGGTTCGAGTAGCCAGAGGCGACCGCCCGCGCCCGCTCGAGCGCATGGGCGGCCAGCGGCGCCCGGCCGAGATTGGTGTGGACGATGACGCCGGTCGCGTTCAGGACCCGGCGCAGGCTGGGCGGGCGGCCGAGCAGCTCCCCCGCGCGCGCCAGGAGGCGGTCGGCCGGCCGGGCCTCGCCGGCGGCACGGGCCTCGGCCAGCGCGGCCCGCAGCGCGTCGACGGCCGCGGGGCGGCCGTAGGTCGCGACCAGCTCCGAGGCGTCGGCGATCAGCGCGTCGACCGAAGGCAGGTGACGTAGCGGGTTGGCCGCCATGGCTGCGATTGTACGTGGTGGGAGTGAACCGTCCTGTGCGCCCACCGCTGTATGGCCTGGAGGCCGGCCGCCGCCGGCGTCGCCGCCGCCTGCCCGCGCTGCGGCTCCCGCCGCTCGCCGCCGTCGCGCTCGTGCTCGTCGCGGTGATCGCGGCGGGGAGCGCGTTCGTCGCCTACCGGCTGTGGCCGCTGACCGACCGCAGCGCGGGCCTGATCGGCCCGCCCGTGCCGAAGGGCCACCACACGCGGGGCGCGTCGCCTCAGGCGGCGCTGCCCCTGCGCCCGCTGACCGCGCCGAGCGAATCGCGCGTCCACATCCCGGGGGTGCGGGTCTCGGCCGGGATCCTGGTCGACGGCGCGAGTGGCAGCGTCCTCTGGGGGCACGAGGTGCACCGAAGGCTGCCGATCGCGAGCCTCACCAAGTTGATGACGGCGCTGCTCGCCCTGCCCGACCCGAAGCAGCTCGACCGGCCCTTCCTGGTCACGCCCGCGATGGTCGGCGTGCCCGGCTACACGATCTCGCTGCATGCGGGCCGGAAGGTGACGCCGCGGCAGATGCTCGCCGGGGCGCTGATCGCGTCGGCGAACGATGCCGCGAACGCGCTCGCGGTGCACACGGCCGGGTCGGTGGGGAGGTTCGTCGCCAGGATGAACGCCGAGGCCGGGCAGCTCGGCCTCTCCGACACGCACTACTCGAACCCCTCCGGGATCTTCGACCACGACAACCGCTCCTCGGCCTGGGACGTCGCCGACCTCTCCCGGCACGTCCTCGAGAAGCCGCTGCTGCGGCGGCTGGTGGGAAAGCGTGCCTACCAGAGCGGGAACAACCTGTTCGTCAGCCGCAACCGGTTGCTGTGGTCGTATCACGGCGCGATCGGGGTGAAGACCGGCTCGACGACCGCCGCCGGCAACTGCCTGGCGGTCGCCGCGGTGCGGCACGGGCGCACGGTCGTCGGCGTCCTCCTGCACGTGCGCGGCGACGAGTTCGCGGCGGCGACCCGGCTGCTCGACTGGGGCTTCCGGCACGACCGCTGAGCGGCCGCTCGCGGGTCTGCCTAGGATGGGCGCGGAACGTAGGCTGCGTGCATCCCGGCGACCAGCAGCACGACGAGGCCCAGGTACACGGCCGCGATCCCGATCCGCTGCGACATCGTCACCGAGTGGTACTCGTTGAAGCCGGGCATGTTGCGCCGGCTCCAGCGCCGGTAGAGCTCGTAGCAGCAGAACAGGAGCACGATCAGGAGGATCGGGCTCTCGTACTTGAAGAAGAGGATCGCGATGGCGAACAGGCCGGCGAACCAGAACGCCGGGTGGAGCGCCGAGACGGCCCGGCCGCCGTCCAGCGGCACGATCGGGATCAGGTTGAACAGGTTCAGCAGGAACCCGATGTAGGCCAGCGCCCGCAGCAGGTTGCTGTTCGCCTCCTCGGCCCAGATCAGGACGGCCAGGGCCCCGGCGGTGCCGAGCACGGGGCCGGCCAGGCCCACCTTGGCCTCGACGTAGGCGTTCTTCGGCATCTCCTTCATGGCGACGAACGCGCCCATGAACGGGATGAAGACCGGCATGGTCGACGTGATCCCTTCGCGCTTGAGCCACAGCACGTGCCCGAGCTCGTGCACGAGCAGCAGGACGGCGAAGCCGAGCCCGAACCACCAGCCCCAGAAGAGCGCGTACGCGCCGACGGTGATCGCGAACGTGAACAGGAACTTGAACTTGAAGAGGACCGCGAGCTGGCCCAGGAACTTGAGCGCCAGGAGGCCGCCGCCGACGATGCCGCCGCCGAGCCGGCGCAGCGGTCCGCGGTGCTCCTGCACCGGCGAGCGGAACTCCGGCTGCTGGTGCTCCGGCGGCGCGGGGGCGAGGCCGGTCGGCGCGTCTCGTGGTTCCCAGGGGTCGTAGGTCATGCTCACAGCGTACTCGGCGCCTGTTCGCTGTCTACGTGCCCTCGCGCCCGATCCACTCCTCGCCGCCCTCGAAGACCTCCTTCTTCCACACGGGGACGGTCTGCTTGAGCGTGTCGATCGCCTCGCGGCAGGCGTCCATCGCCGGGCCGCGGTGGGCCGCCGAGACGGCGATGATGACGCTCGCCTCGCCGATCGGGACGTGGCCCGTGCGGTGGGCCATGGCGACGTGGAGGACGTCGTGGCGGCCCTTCACCTCGTCGGCGATGCGGGCCATCTCGGACTCGGCCATCTCCGGATACGCGTCGTACTCGAGGTGGACGACCGTGCGGCCGCGGCTCTGCGTGCGGGTCGTGCCGACGAAGGTGGCGGTCGCCCCCGCGGCCGGGTCGGCGACCTGGGCGACGACGGCGTCGAGGTCGAGCGGATCGGGGCCGATCGCGAAGGCTCCGCCGGAGACCGGAGGGATCACGGCGACCTCGTCTCCGGCGGCGACAGCGGTCTCGCGATCTGCGTATTCGCGGTTACGCGCGTAGGCCAGGCCGGGCGGCTCGTCGCCCAGCTCGAGGGCCGGCCACACGTCGGCGACGACGGCGCCATCGGGCAGGTCGAGCTCCCGCTGCGACCAGCCCGCCCGCTCGCGCAGGGCGGCGAAGAGCCTCACCGTGATCTGCATCCACCCAAGGGTATCCGCGGTGCGGTCGGGCGGGTTGAAGCGCGGGGCTCCGCGCTCTACTGTTGCCCCGGGGGAGCCCCGGAGGCCTGGTGTCGCTGGAGACGCGGCGCTCCGTGCAGCCGTGTCGAAGAAGGCGATCCGGGCAGCCGGGGCTCCTCTATCCTGCGCGCGTGACCGCAGCCGATCGCGAGCGCTCGACCGAATCGGGCATCCCCATCAAGCCCGTCTATCGGGCCGCGGACGCGCCCGAGGAGCGGCCGGCTCCCGCCGACTACCCGTACACGCGCGGCGTGCGCCCGGACGGCTACCGCGAGCGGCCGTGGACGATGCGCCAGTACGCCGGATTCTCGTCGGCCGCGGAGACCAACCGGCGCTTCCGGCTGCTGCTCGACCGCGGCCAGACCGGTCTCTCGGTGGCCTTCGACCTGCCCACGCAGCTGGGGCTCGACTCCGACCACCCGCTCGCGCGCGGCGAGGTCGGCCGCACGGGCGTCGCCATCGACTCGATCGCCGACATGCGCGCGCTGTTCGAGGGCATCCCGCTCGACAGCGTCTCGACGTCGATGACGATCAACGCCCCGGCGGCGCTGCTCCTGCTGCTCTACGAGCTCGTGGCGGAGGAGCATGGCGTGGCGGCCGAGGCGCTCGCCGGGACGATCCAGAACGACGTGCTGAAGGAGTACATCGCCCGCGGCAACTACATCTTCCCGGCGCGGCCGAGCATGCGCCTGACCGTCGATACCTTCCGGTACTGCACCGACCGGCTGCCGCGCTTCAACACGATCTCGATCTCGGGCTACCACATCCGCGAGGCGGGCTCGACGGCGGCGCAGGAGATCGCCTTCACGCTCGCCAACGGGATCGCCTACGTGCAGGCGGCCGTCGACGCCGGCCTCGAGGTCGACGCGTTCGCGCGCCGGCTCTCGTTCTTCTTCAACGCCCACAACAACTTCTTCCAGGAGGTCGCGAAGTTCCGGGCGGCGCGGACGGTGTGGGCCGAGGTGATGCGCGACCGCTTCGCGGCGAAGGACGAGCGCAGCCTGATGCTGCGCTTCCACGCCCAGACGGGCGGCTCGACGCTGACCGCGCAGCAGGCCGAGAACAACATCGTGCGCGTGGCCGTGCAGGCCTTCTCCGCCGTGTGCGGCTCGGCCCAGAGCCTGCACACGAACGCATTCGACGAGGCGCTCGCGCTGCCGACCGAGCACAGCGCGACGATCGCCCTTCGCACGCAGCAGATCCTGGCCGCCGAGGCCGGCGCCGTCGATACCGCCGATCCGCTCGCGGGCAGCTACTACGTCGAGGCGCTCACCGACGCGTTCGCCGACCAGGCGCGCGAGCTGATCCGCATGGTCGACGAGATGGGCGGCGCGGTCGCCGCCGTCGACGCCGGCTGGGTGCAGGATCAGATCGAGCAGGCCGCGTTCGCCCACCACCAGCGGGTGCAGTCGGGTGAGCAGGTGATCGTCGGCGTGAACCGCTACGCGGCCGAGCGCGAGGCGACGATCGAGCTGCACCGGATCGACCCCGAGGCCGAGCTGCGCCAGTGCGAGCGCACCGCCGCGGTGCGGGCCGAGCGCGATTCGGGCGAGGTCGAGTCGGCGCTGGCCGAGGTGCGCGCCGCCGCGACCGGAGATGCGAACCTGCTCGTCCCGATGCGCGCCGCCCTGCACGCCCGCGCCACGGTCGGCGAGGTGTGCCAGGTGCTGCGCGACGAGTGGGGCACGCACGACGCGCTCCGCGCCCGGTCCTGATCGGGGTCAGACCCCGAACGCCGGCCGTTGCACGCGCGTGACGCTTTCGTTCGGGGTCTGACCCCGAACGGGGCTACATCGCGCCGCGCGTCTTGCCCATCAGGGCGGGGACGGTGCGCAGGATCAGCTTGATGTCGCCCCAGAGGCTCCAGTTGGTCACGTACAGGTAGTCGAGGACGAGCATCTGGGAGAACGTCACGTCGCTGCGACCGCACACCTGCCAGAGGCCGGTCAGGCCGGGCGTCAGGTCGAGCCGGCGCAGGCCCCAGTCGTTTACGAACTGGTGCTCGTGCGGGATCAGCGGCCGTGGGCCGACCAGGCTCATCTGGCCGCACAGGACGTTCCAGAGCTGCGGGAACTCGTCGATCGAGTACTTGCGCAGGAACCGCCCCACCGAGGTCTGGCGGGGATCGTCGGGGATCTTGAACATACGGTCGTCGCCGAGCCCGAAGTGCGCGTTCAGGTGCGCGACCTCGGCCTTGCGCTCCTCGGCGTCCGCGACCATCGTCCGGAACTTGACGATCGTGAACGGCTTCTGGCCGCGGCCGATCCGCACCTGGCGGAAGAAGATCGGGCCGTCGCTGTTCAGCTTGATCATGACGGCGCACGCCAGGAAGAGCGGCGAGAGCACGACGAGGCCGAAGATCGCGCCCATCACGTCCATGGCGCGCTTGGCGAAGCGGTGCGACGCGCCCAGCACCGGCGGCGTCAGCCCGAGCAGCGGCGTGCCCTCGAGCGAGTAGACGGCGGCGCGGCTGCCGACGACCTCGAACAGGCGCGGGACGATGTCGACCTGCACGCCCATCTCGTTGCAGACGCGGACGACGTCGAGGCCGGCCTGATGATCGGCCGTGAACGCGAGGACGACGTGATCGATGTCGTTGGTGACGAGCAGCTCGGCGAGGTCGTCGGTCGACCCGAGCACCGGCAGGTGCTGGAGCTCCTCGTGCAGCTGGAGCGGGTTCGGGTCGACGAAGCCGACCAGGTCGAGCCCGTAGCTCGGCTGCCGCAGGACCTTGCGCGCGATCTCCTGCCCGACCAGGCCGGCGCCGACCACGACCGCGCGCTGCTTCAGCGCGAGCTGGCGGCGCAGCAGGGTGCGGGCGATGCTGCGGTATGCGGGGATCGCCACCGCGGCGAGCGCCCAGAAGGCGACGACGCGGCCGCCGTGGAGGCTCGCGGGCGAGGCGGCCTGCACCACCGCGAACACGACGAACGACGCAACGGTGATGCAGTTGAAGATCGGCCACACCTCGTCGAGGGTGGCGTTGTCCGCCCCGACGCGGTCGCGCTTGTAGAGGCCGTAGAAGCCGGCCAGCACGCCCCAGGCGGGCAGCGCGAGCAGCAGCGGGTCGTACCCGATGCCCCCGTGTGTGAGCAGGTAGGCGATCGCCGCCGCGGTCGTCAGGCCGAGCAGGTCGGCCATGACCAGCGCCCAGCGGACGGTTGATCGACGTGTCCGGCCGGCCGGCCGGGGACGCCTGATGACGGCTCGATGCGCCCTGCCCGGCGCAGTCACGACCGTACTCAGGCCACGGCGTCCTCGTTCCACGCGTAGCGCGGAAGAAGAACGATCTGCTCTCGCATGCTCGCCCACAGGGTGCCCACCCTCCTCGGAGTTGTGCCTCGCATGGTCGAACGTACCGCGCCTAACTGGTCCCGTCAAGGTGAATCTTCACCAAACCTTTTCAATTGACCCTTACCTCGGTCGCGGGCCCGATGATACCCGTCCGAGCGGGTGTCGGGTTGTCGGGTTCTGCAGGGGGATTCTCCACCCGGCGACTCGGGTAGGCTCTTGCGGGATGGCCGAGCACACGACGCGGGAGCGCCTCGAGGCGGTCGAGCGGCTGCGGGCCGAGGCCGTCAACGCTGGCAGCCCGCGGGCGGTCGAACGCCAGCATGCTCGGGGCAAGCTCCTCGCGCGCGAGCGGATCGAGCTCCTGCTCGACCCCGGCAGCTTCACCGAGCTGGATGCGTTCGTCCAGCACCGCAGCCCCAACTTCAGCATGATGGAGAATCGCCCGTACGGCGACGGCGTGGTCACCGGGCACGGCACCATCGAGGGCCGGCGGGTGTTCGTCTTCTCCCAGGATTTCACCGTGTTCGGCGGGTCTCTGGGCGAGGCGTTCGCCGAGAAGATCGTGAAGGTGATGGACATGGCGCTGCGCTACCGCTGCCCCATCATCGGGATCAACGACTCCGGCGGCGCCCGCATCCAGGAGGGCGTCGTCTCGCTGGCCGGCTACGCCGACATCTTCGTCCGCAACGTCCATGCCTCCGGCGTCATACCCCAGATCTCCCTGATCGTCGGTCCGTGCGCGGGCGGCGCCGTCTACTCGCCCGCGATCACCGACTTCGTGATGATGGCCGAGGGCACGGCGCACATGTTCATCACCGGGCCCGAGGTGGTGAAGACGGTGACCGGCGAGGAGGTGAGCTTCGAAGAGCTCGGCGGCGCGACGGCGCACGCCACCCGCTCCGGGGTCGCCCACTTCACCGCGCCAGACGAGAAGGCGCTCTTCGGCGACTGCCGCTACCTGCTCTCGTTCCTGCCCCAGTCGAGCGGCGATCCGCCGCCGTGGGAGCCGCCGTCCGACCCGCCCGACCGGATGGATCCCGAGCTCGACACGCTCATCCCCGACGAGGCGACGAAGCCGTACGACATGCACGACGTGATCCGCCGGGTCGTGGACGACGGCGAGTTCATGGAGGTGCAGCCGCACTTCGCCGAGAACATCCTCTGCGGCTTCGCCCGGCTGGGCGGGCACCCGGTCGGCGTCGTCGCCAACCAGCCGCGGGCGCTCGCCGGCGTGCTCGACATCGGCAGCTCCGTCAAGGGCGCCCGCTTCGTCCGCACCTGCGACGCGTTCGGCCTGCCGGTCGTCACCTTCGTCGACGTGCCCGGGTTCCTGCCCGGCACCGACCAGGAGTGGGGCGGCATCATCCGCCACGGCGCGAAGCTGCTCTACGCCTACTGCGAGGCGACCGTTCCCAAGCTGGCCGTGATCACGCGCAAGGCCTACGGCGGCGCCTACGACGTCATGAGCTCCAAGCACGTCGGCGCCGACTTCAACTTCGCCTGGCCGACCGCCGAGGTGGCTGTGATGGGGCCGGACGGCGCCGTCAACATCGTCTTCCGCAAGGAGCTCGACGGGGCCGACGACCCCGACACGCGCCGGGCCGAGCTCGTCGAGGAGTACCGGGAGCGGTTCGCGAATCCGTTCACGGCGGCCGAGCGCGGCTATGTCGACGACGTGATCGCGCCGTCGCGGACGCGGCCCGCGCTGATCACCGCGCTCGAGGCGTCGCGGCGAAAGCGCGTCGACCGGCCCGACCGGAAGCACGGCAACATCCCGCTGTGAGCGGGGCGGCGCGGAACCCCTTCGGCCACATCGACCTGCGCGTCACGTCGATGAACGCGGCCCTTGAGTTCTACGAGGCGCTGCTGCCCGAGCTCGGGTTCACGCAGCGGTTCCACGGGCCGGTGTGGAAGGCGTGGGCGGCGGAGCTCGAGCTGCCGGCCGCGGCCTACCTCGCGATCACCGAGTCGGCGAGCCACCGGCCGGGCGAGAGCCGGATCGCGTTCTGGACCGCGAGCGCGGAGGAGGTCGACCGCCTGGCGGCGATCGCGACCGAGGCCGGCGCCCGCGACGTCAGCGGGCCGAAGCCGATGCCCTACTCGCCCGGCTACTACGCCGTCTTCTTCGCCGACCCGAGCGGCAACCTGCTGGAGATCTACCATCGCCCGCCGGCCTGACATCCGCCTCGACCCGGAGCCGACGCCGGAGGAGGCCGAGGCCGTGCGCCAGGCGCTGGCCGCGCTCGGGCTGATCGAAGGGCCGGACGCCGAGCCGCAGCCGGCCGGCGAGTCCGAACCCGCCCCGTAGAATCGCGCCCGTGTTCACCAAGGTGCTCGTGGCCAACCGGGGCGAGATCGCGATCCGCGTCTGCCGGACGCTGCGCGAGATGGAGATCGCCTCGGTCGCCGTCTACTCCGAGGCCGACCGCGAGGCGCCGTTCCTCGCGTACGCCGACGAGGCCTATCTGATCGGGCCGGGGCCCTCGACCGAGAGCTACCTGCGCGGCGACGTGATCGTCGACGTCGCGAAACGCTGCGGCGCGGAGGCCGTGCACCCCGGCTTCGGCTTCCTGGCGGAGAACCCCGACTTCGCCCGCGCCTGCGCGACCGCCGGCCTCGTCTTCGTCGGCCCGCCGCCCGAGGCGATGGAGGTGATGGCCTCGAAGACGGCGGCGCGCGAGGCGATGGCCGCGGCCGGCGTGCCGATCGTGCCCGGCGGCACCGATCCGGTGACGTCGGTCGAGGACGCGCGCGCGATCGCCGCAGAGATCGGCTACCCGGTCGCGATCAAGGCGGCGGCCGGCGGCGGCGGCAAGGGCATCCGGGTGGTGCGCGACCCGGCCGACCTCGACCCCGCGTACGCCTCGTCCCGGCGCGAGGGGGCGGCGTACTTCGGCGACGACACCGTCTACCTCGAGGGCTACCTCGACGATCCCCGCCACATCGAGGTGCAGGTGCTCGCCGACAACCACGGCAATGTCATCCACCTGGGCGAGCGCGACTGCAGCATCCAGCGCCGCCACCAGAAGATCGTCGAGGAGACGCCCTCGCCCGCCGTCTCGCCGGAGCTGCGCGCGCGCATCGGCGCGATCGCCGTCGACGCCGCGAAGGCCGTCTCGTACACCGGGGCGGGCACGGTCGAAGGCCTGCTGGCCGGCGACGGGTCGTGGTACTTCCTCGAGATGAACACGCGGCTCCAGGTCGAGCACACGGTGACCGAGATGGTCACCGGCCTCGACCTCGTGCGCGAGCAGATCTGGGTCGCGTCCGGCCGGCCGCTGGGCTGGGCGCAGGACGAGGTGCGCTCGTACGGCCACTCGATCCAGTGCCGCATCAACGCCGAGGACGCGACCGCCGGCTTCGTGCCGGCGCCGGGCCGGGTCACCCGCTACCGGGAGCCGTCCGGCCCGGGCATTCGCGTCGACTCCGGGGTCGTCGAGGGCACGGTCATCTCCGACCTCTACGACCCGATGGTGGCGAAGCTGATCGTGTGGGACGAGGACCGCGACCTGGCCCGGCGGCGGATGCTGCGGGCGCTGGGCGAGTTCGAGGTGGGCGGCGTGAAGACGCTGATCCCGCTCCACCAGGCGATCATGCGCCACCCCGAATTCGCCGAGGGCGGCACGCTGCGCGAGTTCGTCGAGGGCGGCGGCTTCGCGAGGTCCCAGGAAGCACAGGTGCCTGGCATCGATTCGGTGCCAGGCACCGGTCCAGGCATCGTCGAGAACGAGGTGCACCGCCACGTCGCCGAGGTCGACGGCAAGCGCTTCGAGGTGACGGTGCAGATGCCGGAGCATCCCGGGCGGACGCGGCTGCGGTCGCGGCGGGCGGCGCTGGCCGAGCGCGAGGCGGCGGCCCACGGCGAGGTCGACATCGTCCGCAGCCCGATGCAGGGGACGGTGCTGCGTGTCGGCGTCGCCGCCGGGGACGAGGTGACCGCAGGGCAGGTGCTGGTCGTCGTCGAGGCGATGAAGATGGAGAACGAGATCGTCGCCAGCCACCCCGGCGAGGTCGAGGCCGTCGAGGTGGGCGAGGGCGACCAGGTATCGAGCGGCCAGGCGCTCGTGCGACTCGTCTAGTCCACCAGCTCCGCCATCCGCACCGCCCACACCTCGAGCGCGAGCTCGATCCGGGTCTGGGGCAGGTCGACGTCGATGCCGTGGCGCTCGTTCAGCGCCGCCAGGCGCTCGTAGAGGCGCTGGCGGGAGACGCGCAGGCGGCGGGCGGCGGCGGCTTTCGACCAGCCCGTCGCGGCGAGCGCCTCGAGCAGCTCCTGGTCGGCCTCGCCGAACCGTGCCTCGACCCGCTCGCCGGCGAGCACCGACCCGGCCACCGCCCCCAGGGCGCCGAGGCCGGCGGCCGGGCGCACGGGCGGCCCGGCGGCGGCCGCGACCAGGCAGGCGCGCTCGGCGCCGGTCAGGGCAGCGCGGAGCTGGCCCGGCTCGCCGCCGCGGGCGTCCAGGCCGACGGCCGTGACGGCGCCGCGGCGGACGAGATCGCGGGCGACGGCAGGCATGTCGACGGCGCCGCGGACGGCCACGATCGCGCGGTGCCCGTCGACGAGCGCGTCCATACCCATCCGCTCGAGCCGTTCGAGCGACCCGCGCCCGTGGAGGGCCCACAGCGTCGCCCGCGAGAGGTCGACGCCCACCGAGCGCGCCCGCCGCACGACGTCGGCCGCGTCGCCGGCCCGGCCCTCGGCCAGCCGCTGCAGCAGGCGCGCCCGCTCGGCGGCGGGCACCTCGTCCGGCGGCGGCTGCGCCGCCAGGGCGACGCTGAGCAGGAAGGCCGCCTCGTCGAGCGCGAGCTCGTCCAGCTCGTCACCGTGGCGGGAGAGCACGTGCAGCCAGCAGCCGGGGTTGACCGGCCGCGACTGGAGCGCCGTCGGCAGGCGCTGGCGCTGGCGGTCGAGCGCGTCCAGGAAGGCGACGTCGAGGCCGTCCTCGGGCGAGGTTGCGATGCGCGTGCGGTCGATCCGCTCGAAGAGCACCTGCGCGCCGAGCACGCCGCCGAGCGCCGCGACCAGGCCTCCCGGCCCGAGCCCCTCGCGGGCGGCGCCGCGCAGCTGGGCTTGCAGGGCGACCGCCCGGCGCAGCGTCTGGAGCTCGCCGGAGACGAGCCGCTCGTGGACGACGTGGGTGATGTCGACGAAGCGCACGTCGCGCCCGAACACGATCAGCGGCAGCTCGTGGGCGCGGCAGGCGGGGACGAGCACGTCGGCGGCGGCGTGGGTGGGCTCGAAGCCGATCCCGGCCGCGCCCGAGCGGGCGACGGCCGCGACCAGCGCCTCGATCCCCGCCGGCGACATCCCGGCCAGGCCGATCCCGGTCGTGAGCAGGAACTCGCCGCCGCGCAGCACCTCGCTGACGGCCGGGGTCTCGAAGACGTGCACCCACTCGACCCGGTTGCCCAGCCGGTGGCCGCCTGCGGCCACGGTGACCTCGCCCGACCGGAACTCCTCCAGGGCGAGCAGGTCGGCCACCGTCAAGACAGACTGTCCGGTATCAGGCGCGTTCACGGACACAGTGTAAGGTGGCGGCGCGGCACGACCTCGGATTCAATGCCGGGATGGCTACCACCGCTGACACACGCCTGCTCGGAAACTACGTCGGAGGCCGCTGGGTGGCCGCGACCGCCGGCCAGCAGCAGGACGTCATCAATCCCGCCACCGGAGAGACCCTTGCCCGCGTGCCCCTCTCGGGCGCCGCGGACGTCGACGCCGCCGTCCAGGCCGCGAAGGCCGCACTGCCCGAGTGGCGCGCCCGCCCCGTGATCGAGCGCGCCCGCTGGCTGTTCGGGCTGCGCCAGGTGATCGAGGAGCACGCCGACGAGCTCGCCCGCTCGGTCACGCGCGAGATGGGGAAGACCCTGCCCGACGCGCGCGCCGAGGTCGGCCGCGCCGTCGAGATGATCGAGGCCGCGACCGCCGTCCCCCAGACGATGCAGGGCCGCATCCTCGAGGACGTCGCCCGCAACGTCGACTGCGAGACGATCCGCCAGCCGGTGGGCGTCTGTGCCGCGATCGTGCCGTTCAACTTCCCGGCGATGGTCCCATTCTGGTTCCTGCCCTTCGCGATCGCCTGCGGGAACACGTTCGTCCTGAAGCCCTCCGAGCAGGTGCCCCTGACGCAGGAGCTCGTCTTCAACCTGATCGACGACCACGGCGGCCTGCCCGACGGCGCCATCAACCTCGTGAACGGCTCCGTCGACGTCGTGAACGCCCTGCTCGACCACCAGGACGTCGACGCGATCTCGTTCGTCGGCTCCGCCAAGGTCGCGAAGTACGTCTACGAGCGCGCCGCGGCGAACGGCAAGCGCGTCCAGGCGCTCGGCGGCGCGAAGAACTTCATGGTCGTCATGCCCGACGCGGTCATGCCGAAGACCGTGGGCAACATCCTCGGCTCCGCCTTCGGCGCGGCCGGCCAGCGCTGCATGGCGGGCTCGGTCGTCGTCACCGTCGGCGACGCGAAGAAGCCGCTCATGGACGAGCTGGTCGCGCGCACGAAGGCGCTCTCGGTCGGCGACGGCCTCGAGCAGGGGATCGACGTGGGCCCGGTCGTCTCGACGCCCGCCCGCGACCGCATCACCGAGTGGATCGAGCGTGGGATCGACGGCGGCGCGACCGCCGTGGTCGACGGCCGCGGCGCTTCGGCGCCCGAGGGTGGTTCGTACGTCGGGCCGACCGTGCTCGACGGCGTGACGGCCGACATGGACATCGCTCAGGAGGAGGTCTTCGGGCCCGTCCTCTCGGTCATCCATGCCGACTCGCTCGACGAGGCGATCCAGATCGTGAACGGCAGCCGCTACGGCAACGGCACGTCGCTCTTCACCGAGTCCGGCGCGGCCGCGCGTCGCTACCGGCACGACGTCCAGGTCGGCATGGTCGGGATCAACATCGGCGTCGCGGCGCCGGTCGCGTTCTTCCCGTTCTCGGGCTGGAAGGGGTCGTTCTTCGGCGACCTGCACGCGCACGGCCCGGACGCGGTCGAGTTCTACACGCGCAAGAAGACGGTCACCTCGCGATTCTTCTCGGGAGGCGAGACCGGGCGCTTCTTCGTCGAGCAGGCGGACGAGTAGCTTGTCCGCAGCCGACGTGACGACGCCGCGCGACGCGGCGGAGCTTCACCCGAACCTCGAGGCGGTCTTCAACCCGGCGTCGGTGGCGATCTACGGTATCTCCGAGCGCACGTCGGCCCGGATCGCCGAGAACATGACCGTCCCCGGGGTCCCGTTCTACGGGGTCAACCCGACGAAGCAGGAGGCCTGCGGGGTGCGCTGCTACCCCGGCATGGCCGCCTGCCCGACGGTGCCCGAGATGGTCGTGATGGGCGTCGGCCACGGACGCATCGAGGCGGCTGTGGACGACGTCCTCTCCGTCGAGGGCGTGCGGGCCGTGATCACGCCCGGTCTCGGCAACGAGGCCGGGGCCGACGGGCCGACGATCGCGGGGCGCATCAGCGACCGGCTGCGGGCGGCCGGCATCGCCATGGTCGGCCCCAACTGCATGGGCGTCGCCACGCCCGGCGCCCCGTCGCCCTGGATCGGCAGCCTGCACTCGACGTTCGTCGGCGGGCCGGTGGCGACGCTGGCGCACTCCGGCTCGATCGGCGAGATCCTCGTCTCGCTCGGCCCCCGGATCGGCTTCCGGACGGTGATCTCGGCCGGCAACGAGACGGTGGTCGACGCCGCCGACTTCGTCGGCTGGTTCGCCGACGACCCCGGCACACGGGTGGTCGGCCTGTTCCTCGAGGCGGTGCGGCGGCCGGCGGCGTTCGAGGCGGCCCTGCAGCGGCTGGCCGAGGCCGGCAAGGTGGCCATCGTGCTCAAGGTCGGCACCTCCACGATGGGCGCCGCGGCCGCCCTGGCCCACACCGGCGCGATGGTCGGATCCGACCGCGGGCTCTCGGCGATGTTGCGCCACTACGACGCGATCCGGGTCGACGACTTCGGCGGCTGGCTCGAGCACCTCGAGGTGTTCTCGCGCGAGCGGCCGCCGCGCGGGCGCCGGATCGGCGCGGTCACCAACTCCGGCGGGGAGGGCGAGTACTTCGCCGACAAGGCCGAGCAGGCCGGCATCCCGCTCCAGCTCTTCTCGGAGGAGCTGCGGTCGCGGATCGCCGCCGAGTTCCCGAACTTCACCCACGTCGGCAACCCGGCCGACTGCTGGGCGATTGACGACGACCGGGTCGTCTTCCCGCGCGTGTTCCAGCTGATGGCGGAGTCGGGCGAGTTCGACGTGCTCGTCTCGGCGATCGACCACAGCCACTGGCTGCACGGCACCGAGCGCCAGCTGGCGACGAACATCGGCGCGGATCTCCAGGCCGCCGTCGCCGGCACCGACCTCTTCCCGGCGGTGATCACGGTGACCACCGCCGACCCGCCACTGGAAGACCTGCGCTGGGCGCGCGAGCACGACATCCCCATGCTGAAGGGCACCCTGCCGGGCCTGCGGGCGCTGGCCGCGCGGCTCCACCACGAGGCCACGGCGCCGGCGTCGAGGGCGGTGTCCCCCGCCGCGCCGCTTCAGGGATCCGGCGCCCTGGCGGAGCTCGACTCGGCCGAGATCGCCCGCGGTTACGGTATCGACTACGTGCGCAGCGTCCGCTGCGGCGACGCCGACGCGGCGGTCTCCGCCGCTGCGGACATGGGCTACCCGGTCGTGTGCAAGGTCGACGGCGTCGCCCACAAGGCCCGCGTCGGCGGTGTGGCCCTGCACTTGGCCGACGCCGACGCCGTCCGCTCGGCCGCCGAGCGGATGGGCGGGCGCGTCCTCGTCGCCGAGCACGTCACCGGCGGCGTCGAGGTGCTGGTCGGCGCCGTGCGCGACGCCGACTACGGGCCGACCGTGGTCGTCGGCGCCGGCGGGGCGCTGGCCGAGCAGCTCGACCTGGTGGCCGTCAGCCTGGCCCCGCTCGACGCCGACGGCGCCCGCCGCCTGGTCGCGTCGCTGCCCGCACTCGGCCGCATGCTGGGGGGCGAGCCGCCCGCCGGCCTGATCGACGCCGTGGTCGCCGTCTCGCGCCTCGTGGCCGAGCATCCCGAGATCGTCGAGGTCGACGTCAACCCGCTGCTCGTCTCGCCGGAGCGGGCCGTGGCCCTCGACTGCCTGATCGTCCTGAAGGAGAGCGCATGAGCGACGCCGTCCTCTACGAGACGCGCGGCCCGGCCGCGTGGATCACCCTCAACCGGCCGGAGAAGCTGAACGCCATCAACAAGGCGGTGCTGGCAGGCCTGCACGAGGCGATCGAGCGGGCCACGGCCGATGACGAGGTGAAGGTGGTCGTCGTCACGGGGGCGGGGCGCGCCTTCTCGGCCGGATACGACCTCGCCGACGAGGCCGCGGGCGAGTACGGAGCGGCGCACGACTGGCACCACGTGCTCGGCATCGACGTCGACGCAACCATGAAGCTGTGGGCGCTGCCGAAGCCCACGATCTGCGCCGTGCGGGGCTACTGCCTGGCCGGCGGGTGCGAGGTCGCGATGGCCTGCGACATGATCGTGGCGGGCGCCGGCGCGAGCTTCGGGGAGCCGGAGATCCGGTACGGTTCCGGCCCTGTGACCCTGTTGATGCCCTTCGTGCTCGGCCAGAAGAAGACCAACGAGCTCCTCTTCACCGGGGACGTGATCGACGCCGAGACCGCGCTCGACGCGGGCCTCGTGAACCGCGTCGTCCCGGACGAGGAGATCGAGGCCGAGGTCGACGGCCTGGTGCGCAAGATCGCGCCGACGCCGCTGCCGGTGCTGCGCCTGACCAAGCTCGCGCTGCTCCGCGCATACGAGGCCATGGGCCTGCGCACCGCCGTCGGCACGAACCTCGACCTGTCCGCCATGCTGAACGCGGCGGACACGCCGGAGCAGAAGGAGTTCATGGAGATCGTCAAGTCATCCGGCCTCAAGGCCGCCCTCGCCTGGCGGGACAGCCGCTACGGCGAGGTACTGGGAGGAGTGAAGGCATGAGCGTTGCGCAGAAGACCATCGACCCGACCAAGCTCGCGAAGCTGATCGAGACCGAGGAGGCCGAGTTCAACGCGCGGCATCACGGTTCCCGCGACATGACCGAGCGGGCGCGGACGTCGCTCGCGGGCGGCGTCGCCTCGAGCTGGCAGGCGACCGACCCGCACCCGATCTGGCTGGCCGACGGCCACGGCTCGAAGGTCGTGGACCTCGACGGCAACGAGTACGTCGACTTCCACAACGGCTACGGCGCGGTCGCCGTCGGCCACGCCCACCCCAAGATCGCCGAGACCATCTCCGACCGGATCGGGCGCGGCTCGCACTTCGCCCAGCCGACCGAGGATGCGGTCGTCGTCGGCGAGCACCTGCGGGAGCGCTTCGGCCTGCCGCTGTGGCGCTACTGCAACTCCGGCACCGAGGCGACGATGGAGGCGGTCCGCCTCATGCGCGCGATCACCGGCCGCGACGTCATCTTCAAGATCGAGGGCTCCTACCACGGCCACGGCGACCCGGTGATGGTGTCGGTCGCCCCGGCGGCGGACAAGATCGGCCCCTACGACGACCCCGTGTCGGTGCCGCAGACGCTCGGCATCCCCAAGCAGGTCACCGAGCTGACCCGGGTGGTGCCGTTCAACGACCTCGACGCGCTCGAGCGCACCCTCGCCAAGCACAAGGGCAAGGTGGCCGGCATGATCGTCGAGCCGGCGATGATGAACGCGGGCTTCGTCCTCCCCGAGGACGGCTACCTGGCGGGCGTCAAGGAGCGGCTGCACGCCGAGGGCGCGCTGCTCACCTTCGACGAGGTGAAGACGGGCGCGACGATCGCCTACGGCGGCGCCGTCGAGCGCTTCGGCGTCACCCCCGACCTGCTCTGCCTGGCCAAGTCGGTCGGCGGCGGCCTGCCCTGCGGCGCCATCGGCGGATCGGACGAGGTCATGGACTGGATCGCCTCCGGCAAGATCGACCAGGTGGGGACGTTCAACGGCAACCCGCTCACGATGGCCGCGATGCGGACGACGCTGATCGACATCCTCACGCACGACGCCTACACCGAGTTCGAGCGCCTGGGCGAGATCCTGCGGTCGGGCTGCGACGGCGTGATGGAGGGCTCCGGGATCGCCGGGTACACCACGGTCAGCGCGGCTCGCGGCGCGGTCACCTACCGGGCCGAGCGGGTGCGCAACTACCGCGACTACCTCGAGGTGTCCGAGGAGCTCGGCTACATCAACTGGCTCGTGCAGCTGAACCGCGGCGTGTTCATGGCGCCGTGGGGCAAGTCCGAGAACTGGACGCTCTCGGTGCAGCACTCCGAGGCGGACGTCCGCCGCTACGTGGACAACTTCCAGCAGATGGCCGACGCGATCGTATGAAGGCCGTCGTCTTCGAGGAGCACGGCGGGCCGGACGTCCTGAACTACACGGACATCCCCGACCCGGAGCCGAAGCCGTTCGAGGTCCTGATCGAGGTCAAGGCCGCGGGCGCCAACTTCAACGACATCTGGGCGCGGCGGGGCATGCCCGGGATGAAGGTCATCTTCCCGCACGTGGCCGGGTCGGACGTGGCCGGCGTGGTGCGGGCGATCGGCTCCGAGGTCGGCGGCACCGGCTTCGGGTCGTCGCCCGTCCGCGTCGGCGACGAGGTCGTCGTCCACCCCGGCATCTCCTGCCGCACGTGCGACATGTGCACGTCGGGCCAGGAGTTCTTCTGCCGCCAGTTCCTGATCTGGGGCTTCCAGACCGGGCCGAACGACGGCGGGCACTCCGAGCTCGTCACCATGCCCGCCGTGAACGTCCTGCCCAAGCCGTCCAACCTCACCTTCGAGGAGGCCGCGTCGATGCCGCTCGTGCTCGAGACGGCGTGGCGGATGCTGGTCACCCGGGCGAAGGTGCAGGCCGGCGAGAACGTGCTCATCTGGGGTGGAGTCGGCGGCCTGGGCGTGATGGCGATCCAGATCTGCCGGATGTTCGGGGCCAACCCGATCCCGGTCGTCGGCGGCAAGGCCAAGGTTGCCAAGGCGCAGGAGCTCGGCGCCTCCGACGTCATCGACCGCACGTCGGAGGACGTCCCCGCGCGGGTGCGCGAGATCACCCGCAAGGTCGGCGCCGACATCGTGTTCGAACACTCCGGCCAGGACACCTGGCCGACCTCGGTCGCGGCGCTGCGCTGGGGCGGCCGGCTGGTCGTCTGCGGCGCGTCGACGGGGTTCGAGGCGGTGACCGACCTGCGCTTCCTCTGGAACAAGCAGCAGAACCTGCTCGGCTCGCATCTGGCCAGCAAGGCCGAGCTGGCCGCGGCGCTGCGCGCCGTCGAGGCCGGCCACATCAAGCCCGTGATCGACCACGTGTTCCCCCTGCGCGACGTCCCCAAGGCCCAGCGGCTGATGGAGGATCTGAAGGTGCAGGGCAAGCTCGTGTACGTGCCCTGAGCGAGAACCGGGGTCAGACCCCGAACGGCGGCCGGTGCACTTTCGTGACGCTTCCGTTCGGGGTCTGACCCCGTAGGATGCGGCCCATGCTGCGGCTGGCGGTGATCGGGCACATCGAGTGGGTCACGTTCGCCCATGCGCCCTTCGTGCCGAAGCCGGGGGAGATCGTCCACCTGACCGACCCGCTGCCCCAGCCCGGCGGTGGCGGCGCCGTCACGGCGGCCGCGCTTCGGCGGATGGGCGCCGAGGTCACCTTCTACACCTCGCTCGGCAGCGACGGCAGGGCCCGCGCGCCGCTCGAGCGCCAGGGCCTGCGGCTGGAGGCGGCGCAGCGGCCCGACCCGCAGACCGAGGTGCTCGCGCTCGTCGACCCGCGCGGCGAGCGGACGCTCTACGTGGTCGGCGAGAACGACGCCGCCCGTGCGGACGATCCGCTCGACTGGGACGCGCTCGACGACATGGACGGCTGCTTCTTCACGGGCTACGACCCGGAGACGCTGCGGCTGGGTCGGCGGGCGCGCGTGCTGGTCGTGACGGCGCGCCGGTTCGACGTACTCGTCGCGAGCGGCGTCCGCGCCGACGCGCTGGTCGGAAGCGGCAAGGATCGAGGCGAGCAGTTCGACCTCGGCCGCCTTGCACGACAGCCCGACCACGTGATCGTCACCAACGGCGCTCGGGGAGGCACCGGCTACCAGGCTGCGCCCGTGCCCGGCCCCGTCGTCGACACCTACGGGGCGGGCGACACGTTCGTCGCCGGCGTGCTCTTCGGTCTCGCGTCCGGATGGGCGCTCGACCGCACCCTCTCCCACGCCGCTATCCGGGCCGCCGAGGCGCTCACGTGGCGCGGCGCGTTGCCCCCGCCGCCGTAATCCGCGCTTGCTAATGTCTGCCCAGATGAGCCGCCGGGCAGCCCTGTGCAGCGTGATGGTGACCGTGCTCGGCGCGGCCGCGCTGAGCGGCTGCGGCGGCACGGGCGTCCCCGCCTCCTCGTCGGTCGACCTCGCCAAGGGCAAGCAGCTCTTCGTCGCCACGTGCGGCCAATGTCACATGTTGCAGGATGCGGGCACGCCAGGGAAGATCGGCCCGGACCTCGACTCGGCCTACGCCGCCGACCGCATCGTCGGGATGCAGGACTCGTCGTTCGAGGCGATGGTGCGCGAGCAGATCGACCTGGCCGACCCGCCGATGCCGCGCCATCTGCTGAAGGGCCAGGACGCCAACGACGTCGCCGCCTATGTGGCCAGCGTCGCGGGCGTGAAGCTGGCGCAGCAGTACAACCCCGGCTCCTCGCCGCCATGACCGCCGCCCAGACGGAGATCGTCCCGGTGCGCGGCATGCACTGCGGCGGCTGCGAGCGCACGGTCAGCGACGCCGTCGCGGGTGTCCCCGGCGTCGGCCGCGCCCGGGCCGACTTCGTGGCGGAGGAGGTCGAGGTCACCTTCGACCCCGGAAAGACCGATCTGGACGCGATCCGCGCGGCCGTCCGCGACGCCGGCTTCACTCCCGCGTAGCGGTCACCAGCCGGTAGCCGAGGTCGAGCTCGTCCAGGGCGCGCAGGCGGCCGTAGCGTGCTTCCCACTCGCCGGAGCCGAGATCTGCCTCGAGCCGGGCGAGCGCAGCCGCGAGGGCTTCGGGTTCCGCGGTGGCGAGACTGGACATTCCGGCGTGCACCGCCGGGTCGAGGTAGGCCTCGGGCCGCGCCCAGAACGCGCCCAGAAAGCCGTCGGCGCAGTCGCGCGGGATCGGCAACGGCGTAACCTCGGCGCGGCCGCCGAGGGTGGCGGCGATGGCCTCGATCGAGGGGAATACGGACGCATCGGCCTCGCGGATCTGCGGCAGGTACCGGTCCGTGATCCAGAACTCGCCGTGGAACCCCGGATCCCACGTGGCGACGACCACCCGGTCGCGGGCGACCCGGCGGAGCTCGGCCAGGCCGGCCGCCGGATCGGCCCAGTGATGCAGCGTCCAGACGGCCATCGCCGCGTCGAAGCCCGCGTCGGCGAAGGGGAGCGATTCGGCCGCTGCCTGCACGGCCGGCGCGGCGCCCGGCGGGCGCTGACCGATCATGACCGCCGAGGGCTCGACGGCGGTCACTCTCCGTCCCGCCGGTTCGTAGCAGCCGGTGCCGGCGCCGACGTTCACGACCGTCTCGGCCGTTCCCAGGGCCGCGTCGATGCGCGCGGCGATCCGCGGCTCCGTCCGCCGGGTGGCCGGATAGCCGGTGCCGATGCGATCGTAGAGCCGTGCCCCGGTCACGACTGGGCCCTTAAAGCCCGACGACCCGCGGACGGGTCGTCGGAGGAGGCAGGTAGCTGCGAAGTGTGGGCACGTTCGGTCGCAGCGTCCGATGACGATTCTTGACCGCAATTGTTCGGGAACCGTTGGCTATGTGTTAGCTATCTGTAAACATGCAAGAGAGACGAGAACCGGTAAAGCGCTTTGCATGGCGGGTTGAGCGTACCTCGGGGCACAACCTCTGCGTCCGCGACGGTGGTTCAGATGGCGGACGACCAACCTGGGTGGGGTCTGACCCCGGGTGGCGGTGGGGCCATCTACACTCTCGCCCCCGTGGATCTGTACGAGTACCAGGGCAAGCAACTCTTCAGCCGGTTCGGGATCCCCGTGTCGGACGGCCAGGTCGTCGACACCCCCGAGGAGGCGCGCGAGGCGGCCGAGCGGCTCGGCGCCCCGGTGATGGTGAAGGCGCAGGTCCTGACCGGCGGGCGCGGCAAGGCCGGCGGCATCAAGGGCCCGGCGAGCCCCGACGAGGCCGAAGCGCACGCGCGCGCGATCCTGGGGATGGACATCAACGGCCACGTCGCCCGCCGCGTCTGGATCGAGCGGGCCTCCGACATCGAACGCGAGTACTACTGCTCGATCACCTTCGACCGCGGCGCGAAGCAGACGCTGATCATGCTGACGACCGCCGGCGGGATCGAGATCGAGCAGGTCGCCCACGACACGCCCGAGCGCATCGCCAGCCTGCACGTCGACCCGCTGACGGGCTTCCAACCCTTCCACGCGCGCCGGCTCTGCTTCGCCGCCGACATCCCGGCCGAGGAGATGCGCCAGGCCGCGGACATCCTGTCGCGCGCCTACCGGGCCTACGTCGAGACCGACGCGATGCTGGTCGAGGTCAACCCGCTCATCGTCACCCCCGACGGCGAGCTGCGCGCGCTCGACTCGAAGTACACGGTCGACGACAACGCGCTCTACAAGCATCCCGACATCGCCGCGATGCGCGACCTCGAGGCGCTCGACGCCCAGGAGCGGATGGCGCGCGAGCGCGGCGTCACCTACGTCAAGCTCGACGGCACGGTGGGCATCATCGGCAACGGCGCCGGCCTCGTCATGTCGACGCTCGACGTCGTCGCGGGCGCGGGCGGGACGCCGGCCAACTTCCTCGACGTCGGCGGCGGCGCCCAGGCGGACGAGATCGTGACGGCCATGGAGGTGCTGCTCTCCGACGAGAAGGTGCGCGCCGTCCTCTTCAACGTCTTCGGCGGGATCACCCGCTGCGACGAGGTCGCGCGCGGCGTGCTGACCGCGCTCGAGCGACTCGACGTCAAGGTGCCGATGGTCGTGCGGCTCGACGGGACGAACGACGTCGAGGGCCGGGCGATCCTGGCCGAGGCCGCGCCGCCCAACCTGCACGTCGCCGAGACGATGCTCGGGGCCGCCGAACAGGTCGTCAAGCTGGCGGGGGCGTCCTGATGGCGATCCTCGTCGGCGCCGAGACGCGCCTCGTCGTCCAGGGCATCACCGGCCGCGAGGGCAGCTTCCACGCCACCCGCAACCGCGACTACGGCACGAACGTCGTCGCCGGCGTCACGCCCGGCAAGGCCGGGCAGGACGTGAACGGCATCCCGGTCTTCAACACCGTTGCCGACGCGGTCGCCGAGCGGCAGGCGAACACCGCGATGGTGTTCGTGCCGCCCCGGTTCGCCGCCGACGCGATCTACGAGGCGGTCGACGCGGGGATCGAGACGGTCATCTGCATCACCGAGGGCATCCCCGCCCACGACATGCTCCAGCTCTACCCGTACGTGCGCGCCCGCGGCGCGACGCTGCTCGGGCCGAACTGCCCCGGCGCGCTCTCGCCGGGCGTCGCCAACGTCGGCATCATCCCGGCGCAGGTGTTCGGCCAGGGCCGCATCGGCCTCGTGTCCCGCTCCGGCACGCTCACCTACCAGATCGGCAAGGAGCTGGCCGACGCGAAGCTCGGCAACTCCACCATCGTCGGCATCGGCGGCGACCCGATCGTCGGCCTGGGCTTCATCGACGTCCTCGAGCGGTTCGAGGCCGACTCCGGCACCGAGCTGGTCGTCATGGTGGGCGAGATCGGCGGCAACGAGGAGGAGAAGGCCGCCGAGTTCATCGGCGCGCACATGTCGACGCCGGTGGTCGCCTACATCGCCGGATTCCAGGCGCCCCCGGGCAAGACCATGGGCCACGCCGGGGCGATCATCTCCGGCTCGGCGGGCACGGCGCAGGCCAAGAAGGAGGCCCTCGAGGGCCACGGCGTCCGCGTCGGCCGCAGCCCCACCGAGGCCGCCCAGCTCGCCGTCGAGGCGTACGCCAAGCTGGGGTAGCGGATACCGCACGGCACCGGCCTGGCCATCCGGTAGGCTGGATCCGTGCCCGATGCGATCCCGTTCACGCGCGGCGTTCCCGCCGCAGACCTGATTCCGGTCGACGACATGCGCGAGGCGACGATGCGCGCCCTCGACGCCGACCCGGTCGCGGCGCTCTCCTACGCCCCCGGCGGCTACCGGCCGCTGCGCGAGTGGATCGGCGCCCGCCACGGCGTCGATGCCGGGCGTGTCCTGATCACGAACGGGTCGCTGCAGGCGATCGGCTTCCTGGGCAAGCACTTCTTCGCCGACGGCGACGGCGCCGCGGTGGTCGAGGCGCCCACCTACGACCGCACGCTGAAGATCCTGCGCGAGGCGGGCGCCGACCTGCACGCCGTGCCGCTCGATCCCGACGGCGTCGACGTCGACCGCTTCGCCGCGCTCCTGGCCGGCGGTCTGCGGCCGCGGCTCGTCTACCTGATCCCGACCTACCAGAACCCGTCGGGCGCGTGTGCCTCGGTCGAGAGGCGCAAGGCCCTGGTCGAGCTCGCCCAGCGCTACGACCTGGTGCTGGTCGAGGACGACCCCTACGGCCTGCTCCGCTTCGAGGGCGATCCCGTGCCGACGCTGCACGAGCTCGACGGCGGCGAGCACGTCATCTACTGCTCGTCGTTCACGAAGACGGTGGCGCCCGGCGTCCGCACCGGCTACCTCATCGTTCCTGAGCGGCTGGTGAAGCCGCTCGCCGTGCTCTCCGAGAACACGCACATCGGCCCGAACACCCTGGCCGAGGCCGTGCTCGCCGCCTACTGCGACGCCGGCCGCTTCGAGCCGAACGTGGCGCGCGCGACCGCGGGCCTGCGCACGCGCCGCGACGCCATGGAGGCGGCGCTTCGGGCGCACTTCCCCGAGGGCGCACGCTGGACGACCCCGCTGGGCGGCTACTTCTTCTGGGTCGAGCTCCCCGGCGGGATCGACACGACGGACGCGCTCCCGGCTGCCGTCGAGCAGGGCGTGCCCTACGTGAAGGGCGCCGACTTCTTCGCGGGCGAGGGCGGCCGCGACGCCGTGCGGCTCGCCTACAGCGCCTGCCCGGGCGAGCGCATCGACGAGGGCATCGCCCGGCTGGCTGGCGTGCTCACGTCGCACCCGGCGGCGGTTGCCTGAAGGCTGCCCGGCCGGGCGGCGTAGTTGACATTTTCCTGGGAGTCCGTCAAACTCTTCCAACTCGGAGGAGGAGCGGACGGTAGCCACAGGCAGGGCGCGATCTCGGGTCGCACTCCGGGCATTGTCCGGTGCGGCGGCGTCGCGCAGACGACCGCCGGGACGATCGCGCCCGCCTGGGTCCGCTGAGGTCAGGCCACGGCGGTCGCCGCCGTCTCGACGAGGCGCGGCTGGCGCGGCGGCACCATCCTCCCCCGCTGCATCGGCCGGAACGTCGGGCAAGGCCGGCTCAGGCGCAGCGCGCAGAGCTCGGTCTTGCGGAAGTAGCAGTCGTCGCAGGTCGCACGGCGGGGGGGTTGTGCCACGGGTCTCCTCGTCGGGTTCGGCGGGTCGAGTCGGGCAGTCTACGGAACCCGGGGCCGCGGCTCCACCACCATCGGGAGCGCGATTCCGCAAAGAGCGGCGAACTCTCAGCTTGACGACTTCGCAGCCAGGCTGCGGATGGCCTTGAGGGCCTGTGCGAAGGTGTCCACGCCGATGACGCGGAGCTTGCCGGCGGCCGCCTTGCGGGCCTCGGCGACGTTCGCCTTCGGGACGAGGAAGGTGTCGGCGCCGGCCTCGATCGCGCCCAGCGCCTTCTGCTTCGCGCCGCCGATCTCGATCACGTCGCCGAGCGGGTCGAGCTCGCCGGTCGCGGCGATACGGTGGCCGCGCAGCAGGTGGCGGCCGCTCAGGCTGTCGTAGATCTCGAGCGCGAAGGCCAGCCCGGCCGACGGGCCGCCGATCCCGCTGATCGTGTAGTGCACCTTGACCGGGATGCGGCCGATGCGGACGTCGTCGCCGATCGCGACGCCGATGATCGCCCGGTGCTTGCCGTCGGTGCTCGCGACGGTACGCAGCCGCTTGGTGCCGTGGCGTCCGAACGTGTAGGCGACCGCGTCGCCCGGGTGCAGGCCGCGCGTGAGCCGGATCAGGTCGGCCGCAGCCCGCACGCGGTGCCCGTCCACCGCCGTGATCACGTCGCCCGCCTCGACGCCCGCCTGTGCCGCCGGCAGGCCCGGCGAGACCTGCTCGACCAGGGCCCCCAGGTGGCGGATCACGACGTTGCGGCCGAGCGCCTTCTCGGCGACCGCCTCGGCGACGACCTGCGACGTGTCCATCGCCTGGAAGTCCTCCTTGACGCGCTGGTTCTCGGACTCGCCGGGCACGATGATCTCGCGGGCGGGGATCAGGGTCGCGCCGCTCACGATGTGGCGGCCCCAGAACTCCTCGAGCTTGTTCGCCTCGAGCTCGTGGACGTCGACGAAGTAGAAGCCCGTGCCGGGCGCGGGCGGCTTCCCGCCGGGGATGTGCAGGTAGTCGGCCGCGGCGTGGGCCTTGTCCGGCCAGAGCACGAAGTAGCCCGACGGCGTCCGCCAGGCCCAGATCAGGCCCACGGCGATGACCAGCGCGACGATGCCGAGGAGCGCCGGCCAGGCCCGGCGCAGCCGGCGCACCACCGTCATCCGGCGACCGCGAGCGAGCCGGCCACCGACGCGATCACGATCGCGGCGACGCCGAGCACCGGGAGCACGCCGAGCCGGCCGTAGGCCATGTGGCTCCGGCCGTAGTCGGAGAGGGCGAACCCGGCCAGGGCGCCACCGATGAGACCGCCGACGTGGCCGCCGATCGAGATCCCGGGGATGCTGAAGGTGATGATCAGGTTGATGACGATCCAGCCGACGATCGGGCTCTGCAGGAGCGCGATCCCGCGCTGGCGCTCGAAGACGAGCAGCGCGCCCATGATGCCGAAGATCGCGCCGGACGCACCCGCCGTCGCCGAATGCGGCGTCAGGATCAGCGCACCGAAGCTGCCGGCGAGCGCCGCGGTGAAGTAGACGACGGCGAACCGCATGTGGCCGGCGTAGCGCTCGAAGGCCGTCCCCAGGATGAAGAGCGCGTACATGTTGAAGGCGATGTGGAGGACGCCGTAGTGGATGAAGGCCGCGGTCAGGAGGCGGTAGTCCTGGCCGTGCGCGACGGCCGGGCCGAACAGCACCAGCCGCTGGCCCAGCGAGTTCAGGTCGGCCGACCCGAAGCCGAACGCCCCGCCTCCGCCGCCGACCTGGTTCGTCAGGGCGAACACCGCGACGTTGATCATGATGAGCGAATAGGTCACGAGCGGCGCGTGCGGCATCGTGAACCCGGCCCGCTGCAGGGGCGTGGCCTTGCCCGCGCACACCGGGCAGCGGATGCCGACGGCGGCGTGGGTCATGCACTCCGCGCAGATCGGCCGCCCGCAGTTCGAGCAGTGCAGCGCCGTCTCGCGGTCGGGGTGGCGATAGCAGGTGTCCACTCGGAAATTGTAGGCGGGTGACCTAAGCGGAAGGTGTGATCCGACGGGCCGGAGCGGCTACCAGAGCCCGCGCAGGAGGCCGCCGTCGACGGGCAGCACCGTGCCCGAGATGTAGGCGGCCCGGGTCGAGCACAGGAAGGCGACGGCGGCGCCGATCTCGTCGGGCTGTCCCAGCCGCCGGACCGGCACCCGCTCGATGTCGGCGCGCTCGGCGGCCGCCGGGTCGGGGTAGTGCCCCCACAGCTCACGGACGCGGTCCGTGTCGATCTTGCCGGGCGCGATCGTGTTCACCGTGATGCCCTCCGGTCCGAGCTCCTGGGCGAGCGTCTTGGCCCAGCCGACGACGCCGGGTCGGATCGCGTTCGAGAGGATCAGGTGGGGGATCGGCTCACGCACCGACGACGAGGTGATGTTGACGATCCGGCCGCGGCCGCTCGCGCGCAGGTGCGGCAGCGCCAGCCGGGTCATCCGCACGCCCGCGTTCATGGACAGCTCGAAGGCCGCCGCCCACGCCTCGTCGGGCGTCTCGTCGAAGGTGCCGGGCGGCGGTCCGCCGGCGTTGTTCACGAGGATGTCGACCCGGCCGCGGGCGGCGACGGTGTCGTGGACGACGCGGCGCTGGAAGTCCGGGTCGCGCACGTCGCCGGCGGCCGCGATCGTGCCTTCGCCGATCTCGGCGGCGGCCCGCTCGAGCCGCTCCTGCCCGCGGGCGACCGCGGTGACGGCGCAGCCCTCGGCCGCGAGCGCCTTCGCGATGCCGAGCCCGATCCCCGACGACGCGCCCCCGACGATCGCTGCGGTGCCCGACAGGCCCAGATCCATGGGGCGAACCTATAGCATCCGCCCGTGCGGTACGGCCCCGCCGATTCGAGCCAGACTCCCCGCTTCAGCGGCCCGCGCACGTTCATGCGGCTGCCGCTGCGGGACTCGCTCGACGACGTCGACGCGGCGATCATCGGCATCCCCACGGACGACGCGGTCTCGTTCCGCTCGGGCGCCCGCTTCGGGCCCGAGGGGATCCGCTCCGCCTCGGTGCTGCTGCGTCCGTACAACCCCGTGCTCGGCGTCGACGTCACCGAGCACCTGTCGATGATCGACTTCGGCGACTCGCCGACCGTGCCCGGCTACCACGAGGAGACGCTCTCCCGGATCGGCGCGTTCCTCGAACCGGTGCACCGGGCGGGCGTGACGCCGATCTGCATCGGCGGCGACCACTCGATGGTGCTGGCCGAGCTGCGCGCCGCCGCGGCCGTGCACGGGAGGCTGGCGCTCGTGCACCTGGACGCGCACGCCGACGTGTGGGAGGCCTACTACGGCGCCCGCTACTTCCACGGCACGATCTTCAAGCGGGCGGCCGAGGAGGGGCTGGTCGATCCCGCGGCGTCCGTCCAGGCCGGCATGCGCGGCACGCTCTACGGCGCGTCGGACGAGGCCGAGCCGGGCCGGCTCGGCTACGAGGCCATCCCGTGGCCGCAGCTGGCCGAGATGACGCCGCAGGAGTACGGCGACCGGGTGCGTGAGCGCGTCGGCGGGCGGCCTACGTTCTTCTCGTTCGACATCGACTTCGTCGACCCGGCCTTCGCGCCGGGCACCGGGACGCCCGAGGTCGGCGGCCCGACGAGCGCGCAGGCGCTCGCGTACGTGCGCGCGCTCACGGGGATCGACTTCCGGGCGTTCGACTGCGTCGAGGTGGCGCCGCCGTACGACCCGGCCGGGATCACCTCGTGGCTGGCGGCGACGGTGTGCCACGAGATGCTCTCGCTGCTCGCCATCCGCCGCCGCGATGGCTGAGATCCGCTTCGACCACTGCGTGATCGCCGTGAGCGACTGGGAGCGCGCGAACGCGTTCTACCGCGACGTCCTCGGCGCGGAGCTCGTGCAGCGCGGCGCCGGGTACGCGTACCGCTTCGGCGGCCAGCAGCTGAACGTGCACGGACCCGGGGTGAACGCCTCGCCGGTCGCGCGCGATCCCGTCCGCCCGGGGAACAGCGACCTCTGCTTCGTGTGGGACGGCCCAATCGCCGGCGCCGTCGAGCACCTGGCGGCGCGCGGCATCGAGGTCGAGATCGGCCCGACCGCGCGCGGCGGCGCCCGCGGCGACGGCCAGAGCGTCTACTTCCGCGACCCCGACGGGACGCTGCTCGAGCTGATCTCGTACGAGTAGCCGGAGGCGGGGTCAGACCCCGAACGGTGGCCGTGACAGTTCCGTTGCACTTTCGTTCGGGGTCTGACCCCGCCGCCTCCGCCGAACAACCGGTGCCTGGCACCGGTTGTTCATGCATACACTCCGCTGCCGTGGCGAACCTGCTCCTCATCGTGGTCGACTGCCTGCGGGCCGACATGGTCGCCCGCGGCCGCCGGTCGTGGCCGCGGATCAGCGAGCTTGCGGCCGGCGGGGCGCGCTTCGGCGCCTGCTACTCGACCTGCCCCACGACCACCCCTGCGGTGACCGCGCTCCTGACCGGCCGCTATCCCAGCGCGCACGGCGTCCAGGGCCTGCGCGGCACGCAGCTCAGCGAGTCGATCCCGACCGCCGCCGAGCAGCTCGGCCGCGGCGGCCTCGCCACCTGGTGCTCGGCCACCGGGCCGCTGCTCGACACCGTCGGCTCTTTCCGCGGCTTCGCCGACGCCCAGTACCGCGACGTGCCGCAGCGCTCCGTGCACTCCGACTGGGGCCGCGAGGGGATCGCCCAGATCGCCCGCCTCGCCGGTGGCGCCCGCCCGTTCTTCGCCCTCGTCCACCTGTGGGACGCGCACACGCCGCGCACCTATCCGCCACGGTTCGAGTCGCGCGCCCACGGCCGAAACGCGTACGAGCGCGCGATCGCCGGCATGGACGCGTGGATCGGCGAGGCGATCGACGCGGCCGGGCCGGACACGATCGTCGTGCTCACCGGCGACCACGGCGAGAACACGGTCCTCGAGCCGCACAACCTGCGCGAGCAGGCGGCCTGGCGGCGCATCAATCAGCGCCTGCCGATCGCCGAGTGGGCGCAGAAGACCGTCGACCATGGCGTGCGCAGCGGCTCGAAGCGCGCGCTGCGCTGGGCGCCGCGCTACTTCTGGAACCACGGCCAGACCCTGCTCGAGTCGCTCGTGCGCGTGCCGCTCGTCGTCTCCGGCCCCGGCATCGTGCCGGGCGCGCGGCGCACGCCGGTGAGCCACGTCGACCTCGCACCGACGCTGGTCGACCTGACCGGCGCCGCCCATCCCGA
Source organism: Gaiellales bacterium (assembly GCA_036273515.1). Taxonomy (GTDB): domain Bacteria; phylum Actinomycetota; class Thermoleophilia; order Gaiellales; family JAICJC01; genus JAICJC01. Next base: position 39,733 of record DASUHM010000035.1, on the reverse strand, counting down.
CGCGGGCTGGCAGGGCACGAGCCTGGCCGGGGCGCTGCGCGACGGCACCGAGCCGCCCTCGCATCCGGTCGCGATGGAGATCGCGGTCGCACCGTCGATCCCGGCCATCCGCCAGCAGGCGATCCGGCTCGGCCGGCACAAGCTGATCACGTCGTTCGACGACGACCGCGTCGCCGACGCCCTGTACGACGTGGAGTCCGACCCGGGCGAGCTTCACAACCTGGCGCCGACGGAGCCGGGCCTCGCCGACGACCTGCGCGAGACGCTGCGCGGACTCGTCGCCGACCGGGCCGAGACCGTCGAGATGGCCGCCGACGACGACGAGGAGATCGCCGAGCGGCTCCGCGAGCTCGGCTACCTCTAGCTTGACGCCTTGACGGACGCTGGCTACCCTGAGCCGGTACGAGTCCGCGACGGAAGGAGGCAGACAAATGAGCACGACCGCCCGATCCGCCTCCATGCGCCGCGTCTGACCGACCGCCCGGCGAGACCGCAGGGCTGACCTTCGGAGTCGACGACGGCGCACACGCGTCCGTCCATCCGTACCCGAGGAGAACCCTCCAGTGAGCCTTGCACACCTCGGCTTCGGGCCGGCCCTCGCCGCCGAGTTCGAGCCGTACGAAGAGACCGGCCTCGCGCCGGGCCGCGTCGCGGTCGAGCACCGCGGCGCCCTCGTCCTCCTGACCGGGGAGGGCGAAGTCTGGGCCGGCGTCCCCGGCCGCCTGCGCCATCGCGCTGCCTCGCCGGTCGACCTGCCCGCGGTCGGCGACTGGGTCGCCTATCGCCGCGGCGGGCCGGACGACCGCGCCGTCATCGAGGCCGTCCTGCCCCGGCGTACGGCGTTCGTGCGAAAGACGGCCGGCTTCGAGTCGGTCGAGCAGGTCGTCGCCGCCAACGTCGACGTCGTCTTCTGCGTCACGTCGCTCGTCGACGACCTGAACGCCCGCCGCCTCGAGCGGTACCTGACGCTGGCCTGGGAGAGCGGCGCCGAGCCCGTCGTCGTCCTCACCAAGGCCGACCTGTGCTCGAACGTCGACGCCGCCGTGGCGCACATCTCCGGCGTCACCTTCGGCGTCCCCATGCACGTCGTCTCGGCCGTGACGGGCGAGGGCGTCGAGGAGGTCTCGGCGCACGTCGCCGGCGGGCGCACCGCCACCCTCGTCGGCTCCTCCGGCGTCGGCAAGTCGACGCTCGTGAACCGCCTGTGCGGCGCCGAGCGGCTGGCCACGGCAGCCGTCCGCTCCGACGGCCGCGGCCGCCACACGACCACGCACCGCGAGCTCGTGGCGCTCGCCGGCGGCGGCTGCCTGATCGACACCCCGGGGATGCGCGAGCTCGTCCTGTGGGACGCCGAGGAGGGGCTCGACCGCGCCTTCGAGGACCTCGACGAGCTGGCCCAGCAGTGCAAGTTCCGCGACTGCGAGCACCGCACCGAGCCCGGCTGCGCCGTCCGCGAGGCGATCGGGACGGGCGCGCTCGACCCGGCCCGCCTGGAGAGCTTCCGCCACCTCCAGCGCGAGCTGCGCTACCTCGAGATCCGCCACGACGCCCGCGCCCGATCGGAGGAGCGCAAGCGCTGGCAGGCGACCAGCAAGGAGGGGCGCGAGCGGGCGCGCCAGAAGCGCCGCTCGGGCTGACCTAGCCGCGGCGGACGGTGAGGCTGTCCGCGGCCCGCTCCGGCCCGGTCACAGCGGCGCCTCCTCGGACTCGCGCTCGACCTCGAGCTCCTCCTCGAGGTCGGCCCGCTTGCCCTTGCGCGGCGAGCGGATCCGCTTCGCGAGCGCGATGATGCGCGTCCGCTCGCCGGGCGTGACGACGCCGGCGCCGACCAGCGCCAGCGGGAAGATGAGCACGAGCACGACGCGCAGCCCGATCCCGGCGATCCCGACCGGCGGGACCAGCTCGACCAGCACCACCATGAAGAGGGCCGCCAGGGCGACGATGCGCAGCACCCGCTTGAAGTCGTAGGACACCGGATAGCTGGCCTGGGCGTTGCGCCACCCCAGCACGACCAGCACAGAGAAGCCGGCGACGGTCGACCATCCGGCGCCGAGGATGCCCCACTTCGGGATCATCCAGAAGTTCAGGCCGATGTTGACCGCGGCGGCCGACCCGGTCACGAGCGGCGTCATCTTCGTCCGCTTCGACCGGTTCACCCCGATGTTCAGGATGTAGTACGCCCCGTAGAGCACGGAGCCGGACATGAGCAGCGGCACCACCGGGACCGCGCCGAACCAGTCCGGGTTCATGGTCAGGTGGATGTACGGCGTCGAGAGCGCGGTGATCGTGACCACGCCCCACGCCATCACCATCGACCAGTAGGTCAGCACCGCCCGGTACGTGCGCTTGGCGTCGCCGTCGTCGATGATCAGGTTCGCGAACGGGATCCAGGCGGTCTGGAACGCCGAGATGATGAGCATGATCCCGAGCGCGATCTTGTTCGCCGCGGAGTAGGTGCCGAGCTGGGCGCTGCGCTCGAGCTGCGTGCCCGGCGTCAGCCGCTGCACCTGGACGCGGTCGGCCAGGTTGAGCGCCCAAAGAGCCACGCCGGAGGGCATGAGCGGCAGCGAGAACACAAGCATCTGGCGCAGCAGCCCCCAGTTGATCGCGAACCCGACCATGTCGCGTCGCGCCCACAGGAGCAGGAAGTACGTCAGGTAGGTGCCCGAGAAGTTGCCGAGCATGATCCCGGCGGCGCCCATCCGCAGCGGGATCACGAGCACGATCGAGAGCACGATCGTGATCGCGATGTTGATGAACGAGTAGACGATGAACGCCGTCGGCCGCTGCTCGATCCGGTAGATGCCGGTGACGATCGTGTACTGGATCGTCACCCACAGGCCCGCGAGGCCGATCAGCGCCAGCTCGCGGGTGACCTCGAGGCCCGAGGAGATCGGGTCGATGGCGACGACGCCGGCCAGGGTCGCGATGGTCGAGAGGATCATCACCGCCGTGAAGGCGGTGCGGATCGTGCGCCGGCGCGAGTCCGGCTCGCGGTGGTCCCAGCAGAACCGGAACATGGCCGTCGTCAGCCCGAACTGGCACACGATCGACGCCAGCGAGCTCGCCGCCATCACGGTCTCGACCTGGCCGAAGCCGGCCTGGCTCACATACTCGGGCCTGGTGTAGATCGGCAGCAGGAAGATGCCGACCAGCTTGGACACGATCCCGCCGAGGCCGTAGACGAACGACTGGCCGGCCAGCTGCCGCAGTCGCGCGCCCATGCCGGAGTGCTCGGCCTGCCCACCGCTGGCCGACGCCGCTCCTGTCACCGGGGGCTCACGGATCGGTCACGCGCCTCGGGAGCGGGGCCTGGCCCCGGTTACCGTGGCGGAGGCGAGACCGCGTCTCGCCGAGCGCCGCCCGCAGTGTGCCGCACCGAAGGAGGGGGCCCGTGGGGGAACCATGGGTTCCCCCACGTCAAAGACCCATGACGCCGATCAGCTCGCGGACGGCGTCGGCCGAGCGGTTGAGCTGGGCGCGTTCGTCGTCGTTCAGCGTGATCTCGAGCACCTCCTCGAGGCCGCCCGCGCCGAGCCGGCAGGGCACGCCCATGTAGAGGCCGTCGAGCCCGTACTCGCCCTGCAGGAGGGCCGCGCACGGGAGCACCCGCTTCTGATCGTGGATGATGGAGTCGACCATCTCGGTCACGGCCGCGGACGGCGCGTAGTAGGCCGAGCCGGACTTGAGCAGCTTCACGACCTCGGCGCCGCCGTCGCGCGTGCGCTGGACGATCTCCGCCAGGCGGTCCTCTGCGATCAGCTCCGTGATCGGGATGCCGGCCACGTTCGTGTACGAGGTCACCGGCACCATCTGGTCGCCGTGGCCGCCGAGCACGAAGCCGGTCACGTCACGGGCCGAGACGCCGAGCTCCCACGCCAGGAACGTGCGGAAGCGGGCCGTGTCGAGCACGCCCGCCATGCCGACCACCCGCTCCCGGGGGAAGCTCGCCTGGTGGAAGGCGACCTGGCACATCGCGTCGAGCGGGTTCGTGACGACGATCAGGATCGTCTCCGGCGAGCGCTCGACCAGGTTCCTGGTCACATCGGCGACGATCGCCTGGTTCGTCTTCAGCAGGTCGTCGCGGCTCATGCCCGGCGTGCGGGCGCGGCCCGACGTGATGACGCAGACGGACGACCCGGCGGTCTCGTCGTAGCCGTTCGTGCCGACGACGTTCGGCTCGTAGCCGGCGACCGGCCCGCCCTCGTTCAGGTCGAGCGCCTTGCCCTGCGGCAGCCCCTCGACGATGTCGACGAGGACGACGTCCGCGTAGTCGCGCTCGGCCAGCCGCTGGGCGGTTGTGGCGCCGACGTTGCCGGCCCCGACGACGGTGATCTTGGGACGGCTCATGCACGCACCCCCATCTGCTCGATGATCGCGTCGGCGACGTGCGAGGTGCCGACCGCGCCGGGATCGTCAGGCGTGGGCTTCATATCGTAGGTCACCGACCTGCCCTCGGCGATCACGGCGGCGATCGCCCCCTCCAGCCGGTCGGCCGCCTCCCGCTCCTCCAGGTGCCGCAGCATCATCACGCCGGAGAGCATCATCGCGGTCGGGTTGACCTTGTTCTGCCCGGTGTATTTCGGCGCCGAGCCGTGGGTCGGCTCGAAGACTGCCCCGGCCGTGCCGAAGTTGCCGCCGGGGGCGACGCCCAGGCCGCCCACCAGGCCCGCGCCCAGGTCGGACACGATGTCGCCGTAGAGGTTCGGAAGCACGAGGACGTCGTAGAGCTCGGGCTTCTGCACGAGCTGCATGCACATGTTGTCCACGATCCGGTCGTCGAACTCGATGTCCGAGTTCTCGGCCGCGACCTGCCGCGACACGTCGAGCCAGAGGCCGTCGGTGTGCTTCATGATGTTGGCCTTGTGCACCGAGGTCACCCTGCGGCGGCCGTTGGCGCGCGCGTAGTCGAACGCAAACTGCACCACCCGGCGGGTGCCCGCCTCGGAGATCGGCTTGATCGAGATGCCGGAGCCCTCGCGGATCTTCGTGCCCGACACGCGCTCGATCGTCTCGGCGATCTCGCGCTCGCCTTCCGAGCCGCGCTCGAACTCGATGCCCGCGTAGAGATCCTCGGTGTTCTCCCGCACGATCACGAGGTCGACGCCGGCGTCGGCGTAGCGGGTGCGGACGCCCGGGTAGTACTTGCAGGGGCGCACCTGCGCGTACAGGTCGAGCGCCTTTCGCAGGCCGACGTTGACCGAGCGGAAGCCACCGCCGACCGGGGTCGTGATCGGGCCCTTGATGGCGGTGCCGTTGCGGCGGATCGACTCGACCACGTTGTCGGGCAGCGGGTTGCCGCCGTTGCGATCCATGACGTCGGCGCCGGCGTCCTGCACGTCCCAGTCGAAGCTTGCCCCGGAGGCCTCCAGGACCCGCCTGGTCGCATCCGCGATCTCGGGGCCGGTGCCGTCGCCGGGAATGAGTGTGACACGATGACTCACGCGGGTTTCGTCCTTCCGGATGTTTCGCGAAAGCGTACCGCGCACCCGCCGCGCGGCGGTGGGGTTGACCGCGCGGGTTCGGGGGTAGGATTCGGGGCATGGCTGACAAGGGCGGACTCGAGGGTGTGGTCGTCGCTCGCAGTCGTCTTTGCTCCATCGACGGCATCAACGGCGTCCTGGTCTACAGCGGCTACGACGTCGGCGACCTGGCAGAGCACTCCAGCTACGAAGAGGTGTGCTTCCTGACGCTGCGCGGACGGCTGCCGACGCGCGCCGAGATGGACGAATTCACGACGGAGCTGACGAACCATCGCGACCTCTCCGAGGAGACGGAGAGCGTCGTGGACATGCTGGCGACGCACGCGGCGCCGATGGAGATGCTGCGCACAGCGGTCTCGTCGGACAGCTTCGACGACCCCGACAAGGACTCGAACGCCGACGACGCCAACGTGCGCAAGGCGATGCGCCTGATCGCCAAGATGCCGACGATGGTGGCGCGCTACCACCGCCGCCGCAACGGCCTCGACCCGATCGCGTCCGACCCGTCGCTCGGCCACGCGGCCAACTTCCTGCACATGCTGAACGGCGAGCCGGTCAGCGAGGCGGCGGCCAAGACGTTCGACGTCGCCCTGATCCTGCACGCCGACCACGAGATGAACGCCTCGACGTTCACGGCCCGCGTGATCGCCTCGACCCTCTCCGACATGCACTCGGCCATCACCGGCGCGATCGGCGCGCTCAAGGGGCCGCTGCACGGCGGCGCCAACGAGCAGGTGATGAAGCTCCTGCAGTCGATCCCCGAGGGCGCGTCCGTCGAGGACGAGATCCACGCCCGGCTCGAGCGCAAGGAGCGCATCATGGGCTTCGGCCACCGCGTCTACAAGACGTGGGATCCGCGCGCCGTGATCCTGAAGCGGTTCTCGAAGCAGCTGGCCGACGAGTCGGGCGACCCGCGCTGGTACGACATGTCCGAGAGCATCGAGCAGACGGTCGTCTCCGAGAAGGGGCTCTACCCGAACGTCGACTTCTACTCGGCGTCCACATATCACTACCTGGGCATCGACACGGGCCTCTTCACGCCGATCTTCGCGATGAGCCGCGTCGTCGGCTGGGCGGCGCACGTGATCGAGCAGCACGCGGACAACCGCCTCATCCGCCCGAGCTCCGAGTACGTCGGGCCGGCGGTGCGCGACTACGAGCCGATCGAGCGCCGCGAGGCGCCCGCCGTCGTATAGCGCAAGTTCTCGGGCCGCAGCCGCATCGAGTCGCCCCGGCCGGGGATGAACCCGACCTTCAGGTATGCCCGCACGGCGGCGGCGTTGCGCTGGTCGACGTCGAGCACGATCTCGCGCAGGCCGAGCCGCTCGAAGGCGTACTCGCACACGAGCGCCGTCGCCTCGGTGCCCTGGCCCGAGCCGCGATGGGCGGCCTCGCCGATCAGGATCGAGAACCGGGCCCGGCTCCACGCCCACAGCTGCAGGCGGGCGTTCCCGATGACCGTGCCGCCGCCGACCTCCTCGATCCCGAAGGCGACCAGGTGCGGGTCGGCCAGGGCCTGGCGACCCCACGAGCGCAGCTCGAGGAGGGTCGCGACGCTGTCCGGCGGCCCTCGCCGCCCGTACAGGTAGCGGGTCGTCACCGGGTCGTTCAGCCAACGCTCCCACGCCGGAGCATCCGCAGGATCGAGCGGAGCCAGCGCGACGAGCGCCCCTCGGATCCGCTCGCCGATGGTCATGCGGCGAGGATACCCGCCGGTCGGGAAGCGGCTACGCGGTCTTGCGCCGGGACGATCCGCCGGCCCCGGCCTTGGCCCGGGACTTCGACGCCGTCGCCTTCTTGGCCGGCTTCTGCGACTTCTGCCGGTCCGCGCGGGCGGCGTCCAGCGATGCCGTGAGCGCGGTGAGCAGGTCGGGCGCGCTCGGGCCGGCCTCGGGCTCGGGCACCTTCGTCGTCTTGCCCTGGCGCTTCTGGTCGACGATCGCGAGCAGGCGCTCGCGGTAGGTGTCCTTGTAGCGCTCGGGCTCGAAGTCCGACGTGTACGCGCCGATCAGGTCTTCGGCCATCTTGAGCTGCTTGGAGTCGACCTTGGTGCTGCTCGGGACGATGCCGTCGATCGAGCGGATCTCGTCCTCGAAGAACATCTTCTCGAGCGTGATCACGCCGTCGCGCACGCGCAGGCAGGCGAGGTTCTCGCGGTCGTGATGCACGTAGGTCGCGATCGCGGAGAGGCCGGAGCGCTCCATCGCCTCGACGAGCAGCGCGTAGATCGCCTCGCCGGCGCCCTCCTCGGGGCCGAGGTAGTACGTGCGCTCGAAGTAGACCGGGTCGATCTGGTCGGCGGGCACGAAGTCGTGGATCGTGATGCCGCGGTGCTGCTCGCCGCGCGCGGCCTCGAAGTCCTCGTCGGTCATGCGGACGTACTCGCCCTTCGAGACCTCGTAGCCCTTGACGATCTCGTCGGCGGGCACGGGCTCGTTGTCCACCTTGCAGACCTTGACGTAGCCGATGCGGCCGCCGTCGGGCTCGTGCAGCTGGTTGAAGCGCAGGTCCTTCTCGGCGATCGCGCTGTACATGCGAACCGGCGCGTTCACCAGTCCGAAGGAGATGGCGCCGGTCCAGACTGCTCGGGGTCGATTGGAGGCTGGCATGGTCAGTAAAGATACCTCGATAGCGGGGATTTCCCTTCTAAGACCGGGACCACACGCAAAAATCATCGGCGCAACCGGGGTCAGACCCCGAACGGAACTGCAACGGAACTGTCACGGCCGACGTTCGGGGTCTGACCCCGGTTACTCGCCGGCGATCAGCGAGAACACGCGCGCGTCCTCGATCAGCCAGGCACCGTCGTGGTCGCGCCACAGGAGCTCGACCACGCGGGTGTCGCCGTCTGCCAGGTGCAGGTGGAAGAGGGTGCGGTTCGCGACCGTGCCGATCAGCTCGGCGCGATCGGTGCGGGCGAACAGCGGGCGCAGCTCGTTGTCGCGCTCGGCGAAGTCCGGCGAGAGGCGGCCGGCAGCGGCCTCGGCATCGTTTGCGTTCACCGCGGCCTCGAGCCCACGGGCGGTCCGCTGCACCGCCAGCTTCACGGGAACATCGTCGGCCATCAGCGGGGGTTCTAGCCGACCGACTCCACGATTGCGCGGCTAAGGCTCGGGTACTTCGAGAGGAACTCGGTGCGCTCGCCCTTGAGCCGCTCGACCCAGCGGGCGTACTCCTCGGCCCGGCCCTGCTCGGCGTAGAGCAGCCGCGGCTGGAGGATCATCTTGTCCGCCTCGTCGATGCCGGGCACGTGGGAGGCGACCCTGTAGCCGAAATCCGGGTCGGGTTCCCACTCGATGGTCCCCTCGGCGATGCCCTTCACGATCGCGGAGGAGTGCGGGATGCGCACCTTCAGCGAGCGCTCGTCCGCCTCCGGGCCGCCCACGCGGCCGGTGTTCAGCAGGTACACCTCGATCGGGTTCGTCGCGAGCAGCTCGAGGAAGCGGTTGCCCTGCAGGTCGTGGCTCATCGGGAAGAACGGGTTCGTGCCGGGCACGCGCAAGAACTTGCCCTCCTCGTCCTTGCCGCCGGCCGACGTGCCGGTCGTCTCGCCGAGCATGAAGAACGCCGCGGCCTGCGGGCCCTCCAGCTTCGCGACTCCGGGGATCACGTTCTCGTTGCGGTTCAGGACGAGCAGGAAGTCGGCCCGGGTGAGGTCGGCCGCGTCGGCCGCCTCGATGTCGGAGAACGAGAAGACGGCGCGGCCGTTCTTCGTGTAGTTCTGGTCGTAGAAGTCGACCTCGCCGGCGTCCGACATGCTGACGTTCTCGAGATACGCGCCGGGACGGGTGACGGCGCCGTGGATGACGGGCTCGTCCGTCGTGTTCAGGGCGTAGGTCTTGGCGAAGCAACCGGCCTCGGTCGCCGAGACGGTGCCGTCCGGCCACCAGGCGACGAAATCGTCCTGGACGGGCAGCGAGCCGTTCTGGCGGGTGAACGTCGTGGTCGTCTTGCCGGTGCCCGATAGGCCGACGGTGAGGCCGACCCGGTCGCCGCTCGCGGTCGGGATCACCTTGCAGCCGGCGTGGAGGGCGAGGCCGCCGCGCTCGAAGACGAGCTTGTTCCACATCCTCAAGCCCCCCTTCTTCGATTCGCCGAAGTAGTCGGAGTTGAAGACGCGGGTGACGAGCCGGTCGACGTCGACGGCGATCAGGCGGTCGTCCGGGTAGCCCGGCACGGCCAGGTTGGGCGTGTAGATGACGATCAGCTCGGGCTCGATCGGCCCGGCGTCGGGCGGCTGGAAGTAGAGGACGTCCTGCATGCCCGCGATGTTCGCGTTCGCCGCCTCGATGAAGAGGCGGGCGGCCACGCGGTGGTCGGGGTCGTTGCCGATGAAGCCGTCGACCTGGATCATCTCCTGGTCGGCGATGTAGGAGTCCTGCAGGGCCGAGATGCGCTCCCACTCGTCGCGGTCGATGGCCTGGTGCGGGTAGGAATCGGGGTCGTCGGCGACGATGAAGGTGCTTCGCGTCGAGCGCGAGAGCACGGTCGTCGTGACGTTGACGGCGCCGTAGCTCGTGGTACGCGCCGTGGCCATCCCCTTGGCCAGCTCGTGCAGCTCCTGCTGCGGAACATCGCGCAGGACCCGGCGCGCCGCCGGCATCGGAAAGGCCGTTTTCGCCACGTCTCCTCCAGAAGTCACAAAAGGCCACGGTCGCTCCATGGCCACGCCCAAGTTTACTGCAATTTCTCCACATTGGAACACGAACGCCAGGTGTCACAAAGTCCTTACCAGGGCGAGACTCGAGCGTGCGACCACCCGCCAGGGCGATTGGTAGGCTGCAGGTTCGAGAAATGTGCACGAGCTGGACTCCGGAGGCCTGATGGTCAGACACGACGTGGTGGTGGTGGGAGCCGGGCTGGCGGGGATGCGCGCCGCCATCGAGGCGTCCCGCTACGGCGCTGACGTCGGCGTCGTCTCCAAGCTGCATCCGACGCGCAGCCACTCGGGCGCGGCCGAGGGCGGGATCAACGCCGCGCTGGGCAACGCCGGCGAGGACAGCCCCGAGAAGCACACCTTCTTCACCGTCAAGGGTTCGGACTACCTGGGCGACCAGGACGCGATCGCCGTCATGTGCGAGGAGGGGCCGGGCGACATCTACGAGCTCGAGCACATGGGCGCGGTCTTCTCGCGCATGGACGACGGCCGCATCGCCCAGCGCCCCTTCGGCGCCGGCGGCGCGCCGCGCACCGCCTACGCGGCCGACATCACCGGCCATGTGCTGCTGCACGTCCTCTACGAGCAGCTCGTGAAGAGCGGCGTCAAGGTCTACGAGGAGTGGTTCGCGCTCGACCTGGTCACCGACGGCGACCGCTGCGTCGGCCTGACCGCCTGGGATCTGCTCCACGGCGGCGTGCAGGGCGTCGAGGCGGGGGCCGTCATCATGGCCACCGGCGGCCTCGGCCGCATCTACCGCGGCACCACGAACGCCTACGCCTGCACGGGCGACGGCATGTCGATGGCCTGGCGGGCGGGCGTCCCGCTGAAGGACATGGAGTTCATGCAGTTCCACCCGACGACGCTCAAGGCGAACGGCGTCCTCATCACAGAGGGCTGCCGCGGCGAGGGCGGCTACCTGCGAAACGCCGAGGGCGACCGGTTCATGTTCAACTACGCGCCGAACGCCGGCGAGCTGGCCAGCCGCGACGTCGTCTCCCGGTCGGAGCAGACCGAGATCGACGAGGGCCGCGGCGTCGACGGCTGTGTCCTGCTCGACCTGACCCACCTGGGCGCGCGCAAGATCATGACCGTGCTGCACGGCTCGCGGGAGCTGGCGATGGACTACGCCGGCGTCGATCCGATCGAGGAGCCGATCCCGGTGCGGCCGGGCAGCCACTACCACATGGGCGGCATCGACGCCGACATGTGGGGCCGCACGGTCATGCCCGGCCTCTACGCGGCCGGCGAGTGCGCATGCGTCTCGGTGCACGGCGCGAACCGGCTCGGGGGCAACTCGCTGCTCGAGACGGTGGTCTTCGGCCGCCGCTCCGGCGCGGCCGCCGCCCAGGACGTGCGCGCGAACGGGTCGAAGGCGATCTTCTCGCCATCGGCGGTGCGTGTCGCCGAGCGCCGGATCCGCCACCTGCTCTACAACTTCGACGGCGTCCGCCCGCACGTGCTGCGCGAGCAGCTGGCCGACACGATGTACGAGAACGCGGGCATCTTCCGAAGCGCCGAGAAGCTCGACCAGTGCAAGGCCGACGTGACCGAGCTGCGCGACCGCTACCGCGACGGCCTGGGCGTCGTCATCCAGGACAAGTCGCGCACGTTCAACTCCGACCTGATCCAGGCGCTCGAGCTCGGCTCGATGCTCGAGATGGCCGACTGCCTCGTCACCGGCGCGATCGCCCGGACGGAGAGCCGCGGCGCGCACAGCCGCCTCGACTACCCGGAGCGCGACGACGAGAACTGGCTCCGGCACACGCTCACGAGCTATGACGACGGCGGGGTCGCGCTCGACTACAAGCCGGTCACGATCACCGAGCACCAGCCCGCGGTGCGCACCTACTAGAAGAACCAGACCCAAAGGGGCCGCATGCAGTTCACCCTCAAGATCGAGCGCTGGAACCCGGAGACCGAGCAGGGCGGCCTGCAGGAGTTCACCGTGGACGCGCCCGAGACGGCCACGCTGCTCGACGTCCTGGATGTCGTCAAGGACGAGGTCGACGGGTCGCTGACCTACCGCAAGAGCTGCCGCATGGCCGTGTGCGGCTCGTGCGGCATGCGCATGGACGGGGGCGCGGTGCTGGCCTGCAAGACGCCGATGGCCCCACTCGCCCGCGAGGGCCGCGTCCCGGTGATCTCGCCGATGGGCAACCTGCCGGTGGTCAAGGACCTGGTCGTCGACATGGAGCCGTTCTGGGACAAGTTCCGCGCGGTGAAGCCGTGGCTCGAGGAGGACGACCATCCGCCGGTCAAGGAGTGGCGGGTGCAGCAGGAGGAGCTCGACCGGATCATGAAGGAGGCGCTCTGCATCCAGTGCGGGTGCTGCGTCTCGGAGTGCAACTCGATGGAGGCCGATCCCGAGTTCCTGGGCCCGGCGGCGCTCGCCAAGGGCGCGAAGTTCGTCGGCGACGTCCGCGACCGCGACCGCAAGGGCCGGCTCGAGCTCTACAACGGCCCCCACGGCGTCTGGGACTGCACCCGGTGCTACTTCTGCAACGAGCGCTGCCCGAAGGGCGTCGACCCGCGCGACGCGATCGCCAAGATCGGGGCGGAGATCTACTCCGAGGGCATGCTCTCGGACAAGGGCGCCCGCCACGCGCAGGTGTTCGACGTGTCCACCCGGGCGACCGGCTACCTGCTCGAGACCGCGCTCGTCCCCTACACCGACCCCCTGAAGGCGATGGACGTCAAGTTCGCCATGCAGATGGCGCGCGCGGGCAAGGTGCCGAACCCGCTCAAGCCGCACCGGGCCAAGAAGCTCGACGAGGTGCGCAAACTGCACAAGGTCCTGAAGACCCAGGAGAAGGACGCGCGCGCCCAGAAGCGGGCCGGGGTCTCCGTCGACCGTGAGGAGGCCGGCTCGTGAAGCAGAGCTACGCGTACTACCCGGGCTGCCTGGCCAGCCTGTCGCAGAAGGAGCTCGACGTGTCCACCCGGGCGATCGCCGCCAAGCTCGGCATGGAGCTGATCGACATCCCCGGCTTCACCTGCTGCGGCGCCGGCGACGTGCACGAGGCCCGGCCCGAGTACTACCTGCACCTGAACGCGCGCATCCTCGGTCAGGCCGAGCAGCTGGAGCAGGACACGCTGCTCACGATCTGCAACGTGTGCACGCTCAACCTGCGCCAGGCCGACATCAAGCTGAAGTCCGACCCGGAGCTGCTCGAGCGCGTGAACGCCAACCTGCGCGACGTCGGCGCGGCCCCGTACGCGGGCGGCGTCGAGGTGCGCCACCTCCTGTGGGAGATCGCCGAGGGCGAGGGCTACGAGAAGCTGAAGCAGATCGCCGAGAAGCCGCTCACGGGCGTCAGGATCGCGCCGTTCTACGGCTGCCAGATCCTGCGCCCGTCGAAGCTGCTCGGGTTCGAGGATCCCGACCGGCCCGAGTCGCTCGAGCGCATCATCGAGGCCTGCGGGGCAGAGGCCGTCGACTACCCGTCGAAGATCAAGTGCTGCGGGTTCCCGATCGTCCTCGCCCGTGAGGAGGTCGCCCTCGGCGAGCTGATCCAGCCACTGGCGGAGGCGCGCGACGCGGGCGCCGACGCGATGGTGACGCCGTGCCCGCTGTGCCACCTCTCGCTCGACGCGTGGCAGGGAAAGGCGGCCCGCGAGGCCGACATGGACTTCGGCATGCCCATCTTCCACCTCGCGCAGCTGGTCGGCGCGGCGGCCGGGCTCACCTACGACGAGCTGCTGTTCAAGCGGCACGTCACCAAGACCCACCCCGCGACCGACAAGATCTACGCCCAGCAGGGGTAGCGTGACGCCGAGCTACGCGGCGCTCTTCCGCAACCACGGAGCGCTGATGGTTGCGGCGCTCGGTGCGACCTTTCTCGGCTCGCTCGACGCGCTGATGGTGACGACGGCGCTGCCGACCGCGGCGCAGGACATCGGCGGCGTCGGCCTGATCGCCGTCACGGTGGGGGCCTACACGGTCGCCGTGGCGATGACGTTCCCGGTGGCCGGCGCGGTGATCGACCGCGAGGGCGTCGCCTGGAGCTTCGCGCTCGCCTGCTCGCTCTTCGCGGTCGCGAACGTGATCGGCGGCCTGGCGCCGTCGATGCCCGTGGTCGCGCTCTCGCGGCTGATCCTGGGCGCCGGGGCCGGCTTCATGTTCGCCGTCCCGCTGGGCCTCTTCGCCGTGTCGATCCCCGAGGCGCTGCGGCCGCGCGCGTTCGGCATCAACGCCGCGATGTGGGGCGTCTCGGCGCTGGTCGGCCCGCTGCTCGGGGCCGTCCTCACCGCGACGGTGGGCTGGCGCTGGGTCTTCTGGGTCAACCTGCCGATGATCGCGACCGTCGCATGGGCCGGCGCGATGTCGCTGCGCGGCCGGGCCCGTCCCGCGCCTGCCGACGCCGGCCAGCCGCTCAACCTGCTCGGGCCGATCCTGCTCGGCGCCATCGTGGCCGTGCTGCTCGCGGTAACGCGGCATTGGCTGCCGGCCGCCTTCCTCGTCCCGCTCGCGATCGTGCCCGCCGCCCTCTTCGTCTGGTACGAGCGGCGGGCGGCGGCGCCGGTCTTCACTCACACCGCCAACTCGATCGCCGCCAACGTCGCGGCGTTCGGCGCCGGAGTCGCGTTCCTCGGCGCCGAGACCTACCTGCCACTGCAGCTGCAGGTCGGCTTCGTCCACGGCATCGACCTGCCGGGCTACACGCTGTCCGGCGTGCGCCTCGTCGGGATCGCGCTGCTCCTGTGCACGCTCGGCTGGACGGCGGGCTCGATGGGTGCGGCCCGGGTGAACTCGCGCCCGCGCAACCAGATCATGCTCGGAACGGCGCTGACCTTCGCCGCGACCGCGGTGATGGCGATCCCCGACGGCGGCGCGTCCGTCCCCGTCCTCGGCTACGCCGTCTCGGGCCTGGGGATGGGGATCGCGAGCCCGGCGCTCTTCGCGGCCGTCCTCGCCGACGGCGGCGAGGGCCGCGAGGGCCGGGCGACGTCGAGCATCCCGCTCACGCGCCAGGTCGGCTCGGGCACCGGAGCGGCGATCGCCGGCATCGTCTTCGCCGCGACGCTCAGCGCCGCCCAGATCCGCGCGGCCGAGCACGCCGGCGCCCACGTCCCCGCGGTCGTCCACGCCGCCCGCCTGACCTACCTGGCGGTCACGGCGGTGAGCGCGATCGGGTTCATCGCCTGCTTCTGGCTGCGCCGCGACCTGGCGGCTCCCGGCCGCGCCGAGCGGCCCCTGCCCGAGGTGGCCGAGTTCCCGACCGCCGACGCCGGCTCCGAGCCGGCCGTGCGCGGGACCGGATGAGCCCGGCGGCCCCGGCCGCCGACGCCTCGGCGGGCCTGCAGCGGCTGTTCGGCTACTCGGAGTTCCGTCCGGGGCAGCGGGACGCGATCGACGCCGTCCTGGCCCGGCGCGACGTCCTGGCGGTCATGCCCACGGGCTCGGGAAAGTCGCTCTGCTACCAGCTGCCCGCGCTGATCTCGGACGGCGTCACGCTCGTCGTCTCGCCCCTGATCGCGCTCATGGAGGATCAGTATGCGGCCCTGCGAAACCGCGGCCTGCAGGGCGTCGAGATGCTCTCCTCGAGCATGGCCCCGGGCGCCGTCGACGCCGCGCTTCGGCGTATCGGCGACGGCGAGGCCCGGCTCGTCTACGTCGCCCCGGAGCGGTTCTCGAGCCGGCGCTTCCTCGACGCGATCGGCGCCGCCGGCGTCGCCCGGTTGGCGGTCGACGAGGCCCACTGCCTGTCGGAGTGGGGGCACGACTTCCGGCCCGACTACCTGCGCCTCGCTGACGTGCGCGAGCGGCTGGGATCGCCGCCGACGATCGCGCTCACGGCCACCGCCACGAGCCGCGTCAGCAAGGACATCGTCTCCGCCCTTCGGCTGCGCGACCCGGTGATGCTGCGCACCGGCTTCGACCGGCGCAACCTGGCGTTCGCCGTCGTGCCCGTGGCGGGCGACCACGGCAAGCCGGCGACGCTGATGCGCCTTCTGCAGGCGCCGGGGGCGCTCCCGGCCGTCGTCTACTGCGGCCGCCGCCGCACCTGCGAGGAGGTGACCGAGACGCTGGTCGCGGGCGGGATCCGGGCCGCCGCCTACCACGCCGGCCTGACCGGCGAGCGCCGCTCGGCGACGCTCGATGCGTTCCTCGCGGGCGAGCTCGAGGCCGTGGCCGCGACCACCGCGTTCGGGATGGGGATCGACAAGCCCGACGTGCGTTCGGTCGTCCACTGGGCGCTGCCGGCCTCGCCGGAGGAGTACTACCAGCAGGCGGGCAGAGCGGGTCGCGACGGCGAGCCGGCCCGGTGCACCCTGCTCTACAGCCCGCGCGACAAGGGCCTGATCGTCTTCTTCATCAACCGGGCGAAGCTCGACGCCGGCGACCTCTCCGGGGTGCACCGGGGCCTGGCCGAGCGCGCCGATCCGGGCGGCGTGTTCCGCATGGCGGAGCGCGACGTGCCGGCCGAGGAGCCGCGCGCCGCCGTGGCCGCGCTCGAGCGGGCCGGGGCGCTGGAGCTCTTCCCTGCCCCGATGGGCACCTTCGCGGGCCGCATCGCCGACGCGAAGCTGTCGCGCGCCCACCTGGCGGCGGCGCTGGTCGCGGGCAAGCGGGTCGAGCGTCAGCGCTGGGACCGGCTGAAGGCGATCGACGGCTATGCGACGTCCGACCGCTGCCGGCGCGAGGCGCTCCTGGGCTACTTCGGCGACCGGCCGGCCCAGCCGTTGCCGGAGCCCTGCTGCGACCACCACGGCTGGACGCCGGTCGCGGGCGAGGACATCTCGCCGGCGGCGCTGCCGATCGCACGGACGCGACCGCGGGTCGCCGTCGACGTCGATGCGGCCGTCCTCCAGGCCGTCGACGAGACCGCCGGCGCCGTCGGGCGGACCCGGCTGTCCCAGATCCTGCGCGGATCGGCGGGCAAGGCGCTGCGCGCCGCCGGGCACGACGCGCTCGGGTCGTACGGCGCGCTCGCCGGCATGACCGACGCGGACGTGCTCGATCGCATCGACCGCCTGATCGAGGCCGGAACGCTCGAGAAGACCGACGGCTTCTATCCGCTCGTCCGCCGGCCCGCCGCCGGCCCGAGACGGGCGGCTGCGACCGCCCGCGACGCGGCCCTGCAGGCCCAGATCGCCGATCTGGGCCGCCGCCGCGACCGCGAGGGCGTGCCGTTCCTCGTCCGCGTGCTGGCGGCCGCGGAGCGCGACGACCAGCGCCGTCTGGCGGCCGTGGCGCTCGGCCAGATCGGCGACGGGCGCGCCCGTCCGGCGCTCGAATCGGCGCTCGCCGACCCGTCCGACGAGGTGCGCGGGGCCGCCGCCGCGGCCCTCGAGATCCTCGACCCCGCGCCGCGGACCTAAAGCTCCTCCAAGGGACTGCCGGTATGGTGATGGTGTTGGAGTGGGCACAGAGCAGGCTGCGGGCCGAAGCGCTCATCGCGCTCGGCGCGTTTCTCGTCGGGATGGTGGACATCGTCACGGCCATCAGGCCGACCCTGACCGACCGCTACGACCTGTTCCAGGCCATGCTCCCGACCGGCACGACGACGCTGGCGGGCTCGATCACGTTCGCGGCCGGCGCGGCGCTGGTGCTGCTGGCGGGTGGCCTCGCACGCCGCAAGCACCGCGCCTGGCTGCTCGCAATCGGCCTGGTTGCGTTCGCGGCCGTCGCCCACCTCGCCCGCGGCTTCGACCTGGAGGAGGCGCTCGGGAGCGCCGCGCTCCTGCTCGCGCTGCTTGCGCTGCGCCGGAGATTCGACGTGAGCGGCGACCCCACCAGCATCCGCCCGCTCGCGGGCGGCATCGCCGTGACCGCGGCGGCGTGGGGGGTCGTGGCGCTCTACGGCGGCGAGCATGCCAACCGGGTGGCGAACGTCGGCCTCGAGCTGCTCCTCGCCGGCGGCGCGTTCTGGGCCCTGCACCACTGGCTGCGCGCGCACCGCGAGCCGGGCCATCCGTCGGACGACGACCGCGCCCGGGCACATGAGCTCGTCGCCCGCTACGGCCGCGACAGCCTCTCCTTCTTCGCGCTGCGGGCCGATCGCCGCTACACCTTCTCGCGCGCCGGCAACGCCTTCCTGGCCTACCGGGTCGTGGCGGGCTGTGCGCTCGTCGCCGGCGACCCGATCGGCGCCGAGAACGAGATCCCCGACCTCGTCGACGACTTCGGCGCGCTCTGCCGCGAGCGCGGCTGGCGGATGGTCGTCCTGCACTCCTCCGCCGAGTGGCTCGACCTCTACCGGCGCCGCGGTATGCGCGCCGTCGCGATCGGCGACGAGGCGATCATCCGCCCGGACGCCTTCTCGCTCGAGGGCCGGGCGATGCGCAAGGTGCGCCAGTCGGTCACCCGCCTGCGCAAGTCCGGGTACGAGGTGCGCGTGCTGGCGCCCTCGCAGATCCCGGCGTCGCGGCGGGCCGAGATCGCGCAGGTCAGCGCCGAGTGGCGCGGCCGCGCGGCCGAGCGCGGCTTCTCGATGGCGATGGACGACCTCTACGCGCACGATGCGGCCCGCTTCGCCGTCGCCCTCGACGGCGACGGCGGCATCCGCGGCTTCCTGCACCTCGTGCCGTCGAGCAGCGGCTACTCGCTCTCGGCCATGCGCCGCGGCGTGGACACGCCGAACGGCCTCATGGAGTTCCTGATCTGCGAGGCCACCGCCTGGGCGCGATCGGACGGCGCCGACGAGCTGTCTCTCAACTTCTCGGTGTTCGCCGACCTCCTGCGGGCCGACGAGGGCTCGCCGGCGCACATGCGCGCCGCCCGCCAGCTCGTCGTCGGGCTCGACCGCGCGTTCCAGCTCGACCGCCTGTTCAGCTTCAACCGCAAGTTCCACCCCGAGTGGCGGACGCGCTACATCTGCTACGAGCGCACCCGCGACGTTCCCGTCCTGAGCCTGGCGACGCTGCACGTCGAGCGGCTGCTGACGCCGCCCGCCCTGCGGACCGGCCGCAGCCCCTCCGCGGGCGTCCGCTAGAGCGCGATCACGGTCGCGCCGGCCGGGGCCAGCTCCGCGACCCGGCGCTGCGTGGCGAAGAGGATGATCTGGCGCTCGGCCGCCGCCTCGGCCAGCCATTCCAGGGTGCGGGCGAGCCGGTGGGCGTCGAAGTGCGCGAACGGGTCGTCGAGCAGCACCGGCAGCGCCCCGTCGCCGGGGCAGAGCAGGCGCACGAGCTCGAGGCGCTGGACGAGGTACGCCTGCTTCTGGGTGCCCACCGAGAGCCTGTCGAGGTCGACGACCGCGCCGGTCTCCGGGGCCTCGAGGCGGACACTCAGATCCTCGTCGACGAAGGCGTGCGTGTAGCGGCTGTCCGTGAGGCGGGCCATGCCCGTCTCGAGCGAGGTGTTCAGCTGGGGCGCGAAGTCGCGGTAGGTGTCGGCCGCGGCGGCGGCGAGCTCCTCCTCGGCCAGCCGCAGGACGCGGTCGACGTGCTGGAGCTTCACCACCTGCTCGTCGGCGGCGTCGACCCGCTCGCGCAGCGAGGCCACGTCGGGCAGCAGCCGCAGCCGCTCGGCGACGGTCGCGCTCAGCCGCTCGCTCTCGGCGGCCGCCCGGGCGCCGGCCTCGCGGGCGGCGGCCAGGTCGCGCTCGACGTCGTCGAGCTTGCGGCCGGCAGCCAGGTTGCCATGGCCGTTCAGGCTCTCCTCGAGCTGCTCGAGCCTGGCCCGGGCGTCGTCGAGCGAGTCCGCCCCGAGCAGGCGGCGCAGCTCCTCGGACGCCCGCGTGCGCGTGAGCGTCGCCTCTCTGTGCGCGTGCGCGGCGGCCTCACGGCCGTCGTAGAGCCGCAGGCCCTCGTCGAGGTCGGCCGGGTCGATGCCGCAGCCGCGCAGCGCCGTGGCCACGCGCTCGTGCAGCCCGCGCAGCTCGGTCTCGAGCTGCGCCGTCCCCGCGAGGCGCGTGCGCAGCTCGGCCAGCTCGATCCGCACGCCTCCGAGCTCGCGCTCGGCAACGGCCAGGGCGCGATCGCGCTCGACCGAGGCACGGAACGCGGCGAGCCGCTCGGTGCACGGACCGCCGCCCGGGAGGAGCCGGTCGAGTTCGCTGACCGCGCCGCCGCGTCGGGCCGTGAACGCCCAGCCGGCCCCGGCGGCCACGACCGCCGCGCCGACGCCGATCAGGGGCGTCAGGCCGGCCACGACGCCGGCCACGGCGGCCACGATGCCGGCGGCGACCACGGCGAGCGCCCCCCGCGGGAGCGTGGCCGTGCTCGCGGCGACGGCCGCCCTCTCGACGGCGGCTGCGCGGTCGGCCGCGCCCCGGTCGGGCTCGAGCGTCGCGATGGTCGCATCGAGCTCGCCGCACCTGGCCCGGAGCATGGCCGCCTGCTCCGTGTCTGCCGCGGCCACGGGCATGCGCTCGCCGAGCTCGGCGGCCAGGTCGTGCATGCGGTCGCGCATCGCCGCCATCTGCTCGACCGGGGCGAAGCCCGCCCCGTCGGTCTCGGTCTCGAGCCGGTCGGTGGCGAGCGCGACCGTCGCCGCGAGGCCTTCGGCGGCGTCGAGGCGGCGGCGCAGCTCCTCGGCGCGCAGGTGGTCGCGGACCGAAGCGAGCACGTGCACGCGCTCCCGGGCGGCATCCGCCTCTGCCCGGGCGGCGTCGCGGCCGGCGGCGGCCCGCTCGACCTCGGCCCGTTCGCCGGCAGCCGACCGGAGCTCGCCCCGCAAGGCCTCGGCCTCCGCCTCGGCGGCGGGGAGCCGGTTCGTGCGGGCCCGGTTCATGCCGACGAGCCGGGAGCGATGGGAGCGGAGCGCCTCGACGGCCGTTGCCGCCGACGCGTCGGCCCGGGCCTGCGTCAGCGCCGACTCGACGGCGTGGCGCACCGAGCCAGCTTCGCCGATGCGGGCGAGCTCGGACTGGTGGACGCAGCCGAGGCGCAGGTAGATGTCGCGGTCGACGCCATAGAGCGTGCGCGCGAGGGTGCGAGGGTCAGTGCCGGCGCCGTGGTCGGCGGTCAGGTCGGCGCCGGTGGCCGCGTCGCGAAGCGTGTAGCGCGAGCGGTCGAAGTCCCACTCCAGCCGCAGGTGGCGGCCGCTTGCGTCGGCCAGCTCGAGCACGGAGCCGTAGCGCGCCTCGAGCCACGGGCGGTTGTGCTCGATCGCCGCGGTCTCGTCACGCGTGCGGCGGCCGCCGGCCACGAGGCCGAAGATGCTCGCCCGAAGCGCGGCGTGGGTCGTGCT
Organism: Gaiellales bacterium; assembly: GCA_036273515.1. GTDB lineage: Bacteria > Actinomycetota > Thermoleophilia > Gaiellales > JAICJC01 > JAICJC01. Next base: position 18,453 of record DASUHM010000035.1, on the reverse strand, counting down.
CTTGCCCGACTCGTTCGGGCCGTGGACGATGGTCAGCCCGGGGCCGGGTCGAAGGTCGCGCCCGGCCAGCTTGCCGAAGCCGCTCACGGTGAGGCGCTCAACCCGCATGGATCACCTCGGCGCGGCCGTCGAGGGCGCGCAGGCCGGCCAGGATCGCCTCGTGGGCGTCCGGGTCGCCGGAGTGCAGGAGCCTCGCCACGAACCTGCCCCGCACGGATCCCTCGCGCGCGAGCGCGTCCAGGTCGTAGGCGGGCACCGTCCGGTCGACCACCGCGAGCTCGGTCAGTCCCGCCCCACACCGCTCGGAGATGCTGCGGGCGTCGATCTCGCAGCCAGGCTCGATCTCGCCGGTGAGGACGACCCGCAGCGACGCGCCGGGCTCCTCGGCGGCGACCGTTGCGACGGCCACCTCGACCTGGGCGGAGCCGGCGGCGCCGCCGACCGACACCGTGCGCTCGACGTAGCGGCGCCTCGCGATGGGGATCGCCTCGGCGGTCACCGTGCCGCCGGCAACCTCGACGATCGACGCGCCGTGGGCGCCGGTGCGCTCGCCCCAGTCGAGCGGCTCAGGGCTGCCCGGGTAGCACAGGAAGCCGTCGCCGCGGCCGTCGTGGAAGTGGCCGAGCATCGCGTAGGCGGCGCCGGTCGCCTGCAGCTGGGCGCGGGTGACGGGCCGGTAGTCGGCCTCCTCGGCCCACTGCTCGCCGGTGAGCGCGGCGTGGACGAGGAGCACGTGCATGCCGCCGTCGTCGGGCGCCCGGAAACGCGCGACGGCGGATGCGTCGCAATTCCGGGCCGTGAACGCGGCGCCCCACACGGTGACGCCGTTGCCCAGCCGGTACGGCTCGAGCTCGTCGCGCGCGAACAGGTGGACGTTCGCCGGCCATTCCGTGCGCTGCCAGGCCGAGCCCGGCAGGTACGGGTCGTGGTTGCCCGGCGTGACGAGCACGGGCACGCCGGCCGCCGCGAACGCGTCGCGCAGGAACGAGATCGTGTCCTCGCTCACGTATTCGTGCTCGTAGACGTCGCCGGCGATGCAGACGGCCTCGGCCTCGTGCTCCTTGCCGAGCGCGAGCGCGCGGGTGAGCGCGTCGCGCAGCTCGCCGCGGCGGCGGACGGCGGCCGGGCGCGACTCCGCGCGATGGAAGACGCGGTCGAGGTGGATGTCGGCGATGTGCAGGAGCTTCATGGGCGGGCTCTCAAGTGTAGGAACGGGGTCGGCTGGAACCCGCCCCGTCTTACAGATCCGGCACACATCTGGCACGCCTCGTGACTGACACGTGACGGGGGCCGGGCGTAGCGTCGTTCCCGTGATCCGACGCGACCTCATCCTGGCCGGCCTCGCCATCGTCGTCGTGGTGGCCGCGGGCTGGTGGCGGGTGGCCGGGGGCTCGGCCCAGCCGTTCACGCGCGGCACCGTCGTGCGCGCCGTCGATGGCGACACGATCATCGTCGAGGGCGGCGGCGGCCGGATCGAGGACGTGCGCCTGCTCGGCATCGACACACCCGAGACGGTCGACCCCCGCCGGCCCGTGGGCTGCTACGGGCCCCAGGCGTCGGCGTTCACGAAGCACCTCGTCACCGGCCGGAGCGTGACGCTGCGGTACGACCGTGAGCTGCATGACAGGTACGGCCGCTTCCTCGCCTACGTGTGGCTGGCCGGCCCCCGGCCGCTGTTCGTGAACGCCGAGCTCGTGCGGCGCGGATACGCGCGCAGCTACCCCTTTCCGCCCAACACCGCGCACGCCGCGCTGTTCGCGGCCCTGGAGCGGTCGGCGGCCGTCTCCGGAAGGGGGCTCTGGCACGCGTGCGAGTAGGCCCGCAGTACACTGGGCGGCATGCGACGCCTGTTGCTCCTCGCCGCGCTCGCCGCGGTCGCCGGCGGCGTCCGGATGGCGCTCAACCGGCAGCGGCCGGTCGCCGCCTCGGGGAACGGGCACTCCGCGGACGAGGGCCGCCTGTCGGTCCTCCGCGACCGCATCGCCGCCGCTCGCACGCGCATGCAGGGCGACGTGCCCCCTGTGCGTGGCGAGTAACCGCGCCCTCGGGGCGCTCGCGGGGGCTGGCGCCGCGATGGCGGCGTGGGGGCTCTTCGAGGCCCAGTGGGTGCAGGGCCGCGAGCTCGAGATCGGCGTGCCCGGACTGCCCGGGGCGATCGACGGGCTGACCGTGCTGCACCTGTCCGACTTCCATGCCGGGACGCCGTCGCTGAACGTCCGCGCGCTGCGCAAGGCCGCGGCGCTCGGCGTCGCCTGGCAGCCCGATCTGGTCGCGTTGACCGGCGACATCCTGAGCCACGGACGCGCCCGCGATGCGGTCGTGCGCGCGATGGAGGAGCTGCACCCGCCGCTCGGGATCTTCGCCGTTCTCGGGAACCACGACGTGGGCGACACGAACGACCCGTTCTCGCGCGGGATCGTCATCGACGACTGGGGCTCGGCGGCGGTGACCGTGCTGCGGGACGAGGCGGTGGTGGTCGAGTCCGGTGGCCTCGAAATCGAGATCGCCGGCGTCGATCCGGCCCTCTTCGCACTGGGCACGAACCGGCCGCCGGAGGAGCTCTTCTCGCGACCGGAGGCGTTTCGGATCCTGCTCTCGCACTTCCCCGACGTGCCGGCGCAGATGCGGCCGGGGACGTGCTCGCTCGCGCTCTGCGGCCACCTGCACGGCGGCCAGATCTGCCTGCCCACGCCGCGCGGGAAGCTGCGCCTCTCGCACCGCTCCTACCGGTACGACGAGGGCGTCTACGAGGACCCGGGGACGACGGTCGTGGTCTCGCGAGGCCTCGGCACGACGCTCGTCCCGTTCCGGGTGATGGCGCGGCCCGAGGTCTGCCTGCTGCGCCTGCGCCCGCGCTGAGCGGCTACAGGCGGGCCTTCAGCCCGAGGATGCGGCTGTACGAGGCGGTCAGCCGCGACCGAGGCAGCGTCCCGGCCTGCGCCGCTGCGAGCAGGCTTGCGTAGACGCCCTTGCTGGTCGCCTGCGAGCCGGTCACGAGCAGCAGGTCGGCGCCCGCCTCGGCGCTCCGCAGCGCCACCACCGGGTCGGTCAGCCCGCGGGCGGCGGCCGCGGCGTCCAGCGAATCGGTGATCGTGGTGCCCGAGAAGCCGAGCGTCCCGCGCAGCAGGCCGTGGATGATCGGGCGCGACCAGGCGGCGGCGTGGGAGTCGAGGGCCGGGTAGATCGCCGTCGACAGCATCACGACCGGCCCGAGCGTCTGCCGGAACGCGACCTGGTAGGGCAGCAGAGCGCGGATGAGCCGCGACCGGCCGAGGTTGATGCGGACGACCGCCTGGTCGGTCGAGACGGTGGCGAGGCCGAGGCCGGGGAAGTGCTTCATCGTCGGCAGCGTCCCACCCTGCTCGAGCCCCTTCGCGAACGCGGCCGCGTCGCTCGCGACGGTGAAGCGGCTGGTCGAGAAGGCGCGCCGCTGCTGCTCGATGAAGTCGGCCGGGCCGGCGGGCACGTCGGCGACCGGCGCGAGGTCGAGGTTGATCCCGATCGCATGCAGCGCCGCCCCGGTGTTCGCGCCGGACGTCTGGGACACCGACGACGGCAGCGTCCCCAGCTCGGCCGCGGAGCGCTTCGGCGGCGCCCACGGGATGCGGCGGACGAGCCCGCCCTCCTGGTCGGTGGCGATGATCAGCGGGGGGCGGCCGCCCGCGTGCGCGGCCGCCTGGAGCGCGGCGGTGAGGTGCGCGACCTGCGCCTTCGAGACCACGTTGTTCGAGAACAGGATCACGCCGCCCACCTGTCCCGCCCGGATCCGGGCGAGCAGCGGCCCGTTCGCACGGGTGCCGTTCATCGCCACCACCAGCCGCTGGCCGACGAGCTGCGCGAGCGTCGGCGCCGCTGCCCGGGCGGCCGCCGGGGCGGCGCCGAGGCAGAGTGCCGCGGCGGCGGCCGCGCCGATCCGGACGCCGAGCCTGGGCTTCCATCCCATGCCCCCAACCTAGCAGCGGCACCCGTCGGTCCCGCTGCAGGCGGGTAACGGTTCCCGTGCGGACGGCCGGCCGTATACTCGGATCGCTATGACCGACCCGACGGCGGCCGGTGCGGCGGAGTCGGTGCACTCAGCCGGTGTCTCGGCCCACATCTCCCACGCGGTGATCGCGGCGTACGCCGCCGCGGCGGCCCGCGAGGTCGCGGGCGTGCACGCGCTCACCGGCGGCTACCTCGGCCGGCTCGAGCGGCGCGGCGATCCCGACCGCCTGGGCGTGAGGGTGGCCACCGCCGGCGAGGGCGTCGACCTCGAGCTGCACGTCGTGACCGAGTGGGGAGCGTCGATCCCGACGGTGGCCGCCACCGTCGACCGGTCGGTGCGGACGTACCTGGCGTCGATGGTCGACCTCGACGTGGGCATGCTTTCCGTGGTGGTCGACGACGTCGCCGCCCCGGAGCCGGCCGGTCGATGACGTCGGTCGACCACCTCACGGGCGCGACGGTCGGCGAGGCGCCGCATCCGTGCCGCGGCTGCATGTGGTGGCAGACCCGGCCCGGGCGGGATCCGCAGGAGCGCCAGGACTGGATCCGCGAGGCCGAGGACGAGTTCGGACCGTGGGGCAAGGTCTACCGCGACGAGACCGGCGTGATCGGCCTGATCCAGTACGGCCCCGCCCAGGAGTTCCCGCGCGCGCAGACCATGCCCGCCGGGCCGCCCAGCCGCGACGCCGTGCTCGTCACCTGCGCCTACCTGACCGACGCCCAGAGCCCGTGGGTGCTGCAGAGCCTCTTCCTGGCGGCGATCGGCGAGTGCCGCGACAACGGCAAGCCGGCGCTCGAGGCGTTCGCCTACCGGTACCCGTCGGGCGAGGACTTCGCCACCCGCTTCCTCGGGCACCGCACGATCTTCCCGGCCGACTTCCTGGCCGACTTCGGGTTCCACGGCCGGCGCACGGCGGGCCGGATCGAGCTCATGCGGCTCGACCTGCGCGCGATCGAGCTCGAGCCGGAACGGATCCGCCTGGCCCGCCTGCGCGATCGCCTCGCCCCGGTGATCAACCCCACGCCTGCCGCGGTACGCTGAACCGCGGGGAGCGCGAACGCGAATGCATTCCGGCGACACACCACGGGAAGGACGGGTGGAGCACCTGTCGGATCATGGGTTGCTCGCGCTCATCGGGCGCGGCGATCGAGAAGCGTTTGCGCGGCTGTACGACCGGTACGGTGCCGCCGCATACGCGCTCGCCGTCAGGATCGTCCGCGACCGCGAGCTGGCGGCCGACGTCGTCCAGAACGTCTTCCTGGCGGTCTGGACGGGCGCGACCCAGTTCGACCCCGCCCGCGGTCAGCCCTCGACCTGGATCATGACCATGACGCACCACAAATCCGTCGACATGGTGCGGCGCGAGGAGCGGCGCCGGGCCGAGCCGCTCGACGCCGCCCGCGAGGAGGCCGCCGGCGGGGCGACCGTCGAGGAGCAGGCCTGGCGGGGTGTCGCCCGCGACAACGTCCGCGCCGCCATGGCGCGGCTGCCCGACCCGCACCGCGAGGTCATCGAGCTGGCGTACTTCGCCGGCTACAGCCAGTCGGAGCTCGCCGCCCGGCTGGCGCTTCCCATTGGCACCGTGAAGAGCCGCACCTTCGCCGCCATGCGCGCGCTGAAGGACTCGCTGGCCGCTGCCGGCATGCACCCGGAGGACGAGTGGAACACGTCGACGAGCTGATCGCAGGCCAGGCCCTGTACGCGCTCTCCCCGGAGGACGAGGAGCGCGTCGCGCTGCACGTCGCCGAGTGCGACAGCTGCCGCCGCCAGCTGCGCGAGGCCGAGGCGCTGGCCGCGTCGCTCGCCTACGCCGTGCCCGCCGCCGCGCCGCCGCCGGATCTGCGTGACCGCGTGCTCGCGTCCGTCGAGCCGGTCGTCGAGGCGGCGCCCGCCGCCGCCACGCCGGCTCCGGCCCGGGCGCAGCCGGCCCGGCGGTCGCGGTCGTGGTGGCCGCGGATCTCGGCCGTCGCCGTGCCCGTGCTGGCCGCCGCGGTCGTCGGCCTCGTGGTCTGGAACGTGTCGCTGCACAGCGACCTGTCGGGCCTGCACTCGAAGCTCTACCACGGCCAGGCCGGGAACCTGCGTGGCGTCGGCAACGTCATCGTTGCGCACAACGGCAACGCCACGCTCTACGCCAGCATCCGGCCGGCCCCGCCGGGGAAGACCTACGAGGCGTGGGTGATCCGGGGCAAGGTCGCCCTGCCCGCCGGCGTCTTCCAGGGCGGCGGCACCGTGAACCTGCAGCTGACCCAGAACGCGCGGCCGGGCGACGTGATCGCGGTGACGGTCGAGCCGGTCGGCGGCACCAATGCGCCGACCACTGCGCCGATCGCAGCGCACACGGTCTAGCGGGACAGGAACGCGACCGTCGCGGCCAGCACGGTCGCGGCGGCGATCAGCCGCCACAGGCGGGCCGGGTCGATCGCGGGCAGCGTCGGCAGCTGCGGGCCGGAGCGCTGGCGCACCCGCTCGCGGCGGGCGAAGCGCGCCCGGCAGGCGGCGCCGTCGCGCTGGCCGGCGGCCCCGAGCAGCTCGTCCACCTCGTAGGGCCCGTGCGCGTCGCGGCCGTGGGCGCTCTCGACGCACTCGTACCCGCGCCTGCCCTCGGCCACCTCGCCCAGGCAGCGCGGACAGGCGTGCAGCAGCGGCTCGAACGGCTGCCAGGCGGCGCGGCCGGCCGCCCGCCGGTCGTCGATCGTGGCCAGCTGATGCGGCTGCCAGGGGCCGTGCTGGACGCAGGCCCCGTCGCGCGCAGGTCGCAGACACACGGGGCACAACCGCCCCCGGCCAGCCACCGCCATCAGGCGGCCGCCCGGTCGGGGACACGGACGAGGCCTCGCCCCACCAGGAGCTCGGCGATCTGGACGCCGTTCGTGGCGGCGCCCTTGCGCAGGTTGTCGGCGACCACGAACAGGCTGAGGCCGTTGCGGCGCGAGGCGTCGTCGCGGATGCGTCCCACGAGGACATCATCCGTGCCGGCCGCCGCCGACGGAAGGGGATAGGAGGCCGCCGCCGGGTCGTCCACGACCCGCACGCCGGGGGCGTCGCGCAGGAGCGCCCGCGCCCGCTCGGCCCCGAGCGGCTCGCGCGTCTCGATCCAGACCGCCTCGGAGTGGCCGCGCCACACGGGCACGCGCACGCAGGTCGAGCTGATCGCGAGCTCCGAGTCGCCCAGGATCTTGTGGGTCTCGTTCACGAGCTTCGTCTCCTCCGTCGTGCTGTCGCCCTCGAAGGCGTCGCACTGGGGAAGCACGTTGAACGCGATCTGGTGCGGGTACACGGCCGCCTCGGCGGACTCTCCGGCCAGGAGCGCCCGCGACTGGTCGTGCAGCTCCTTGACCGCCCCGGCTCCCGTCCCCGACACGGCCTGGTAGGTGGCGACGGTGACGTGGGTGAGGCCGGCGGCGTCGTGCAGCGGCTTCAGCGCCGCGACCAGCTGAATCGTCGAGCAGTTGGGGTTCGAGACGATGCCGCGGTGGCCGTCGAGCGCCTCCGGGTTCACCTCGGGGACGACCAGCGGCACGGACGGGTCCATGCGGAATGCGCTCGACTTGTCGACGACGACGCAGCCGCGGGCGACGGCCTCGGGCGCGTAGCGCTTGGACGTCGAGCCTCCCGCCGAGAAGAGGGCCAGGTCGAAGCCGTCGAACGAGTCGGCGTGAAGCTCGCGCACCTCGAGCTCGCCGCCCGCGAACGGGATCCGCGATCCGGCCGAGCGGGCCGACGCGAAGGCGACCACCTCGGAGGCGGGGAAGCCGCGCTCGGCCAGCACCTCGAGCACCACCGGCCCGACCGCGCCGGTCGCGCCGACGACGGCGACGCGCGGGCTAGACACCGACGGCTCCATCGGCGGACACCTCGAGCTCGGCCTGGAAGGCGTCGTGCAGGGCCGCGACCGCCTCGCCGACGCGGGTGCGGTCGATCACGCAGGAGACCTTGATCGGCGAGGTCGCGATCATGCGTACGTTGATCCCGCGGTCGGCCAGCACCTGGAACATGCGCGCGGCGACGCCCGGGTTCGACTTCATGCCGGCGCCGATCATGCTCACCTTGGCCACGTCGCGGATCACGCGCCAGTGCAGGCCGAGGTCGGCGCAGAGGCCCTCGATCGTGTCGGTCATGAGCTCGAGGTCGTCGAGCGGCACCGAGAAGGTGATGTCGGCGTCGCCGTGGGTGACGGCGTTCTGGATGATCGTGTCCACGTTGATGTGCGCGGCGGCCACCGCGTTGAAGATGCTGGCCGCCGTGCCCGGCTCGTCCGGGACGTCGGTCAGGGTGACGTACGCCTCGTCGGTGGTGTGCGTGATGCCCGAGATGATCGCGTCTTCCATCCCCGCATCTTCGCGGATCCATGTCCCGTCTGCGTCGGAGAAGGTCGATCGGACGTGGATCGGGACGCCGTGGTTGCGGCCGAATTCCACCGCCCGGAGCTGGAGCACGCGCGCCCCGGCACCGGCCATCTCGAGCATCTCCATCGGCGACACCGACCGCAGCTTGCGGGCGGCCGGCACGATGCGCGGGTCTGCCGTGAACACGCCGTCGACGTCGGTGTAGATCTCGCAGTCGCCGTCGAGCGCGGCCGCCAGCGCGACCGCCGTCGTGTCCGAGCCGCCGCGGCCGAGCGTGGTCACGTCGTAGGCCGTCGACACGCCCTGGAAGCCGGCCACGAGCACGATCTCGCCCCGCTCGAGCGCCTCGGAGATGCGCCGCGGCCGGATCTCGACGATCTTCGCCTTCGTGTGCACCGTGTCGGTGACGATCCCGGCCTGGGAGCCGGTCAGCGAGACGGCGTGGTGGCCCAGGTCGTTGATCGCCATCGCGCACAGCGCGGCGGTGATGCGCTCGCCGGTCGAGAGCAGCATGTCCATCTCGCGCGGGTGCGGCCGCGGCGACACCTGCTCGGCCAGCTCGACCAGCTGGTCGGTCGTGTGCCCCATCGCCGAGACCACGCCGACGACCCGGCGTCCGGCCAGGTGGGCGGCGACGAGCCGGGCGGCGACGCGGCGGATCTTGTCCGCGTCGGCCACGGACGTGCCGCCGAACTTCATCACGAGGACTCGGCCGGGAGCGGCCTGCGGTTCCGGCTGGGCCATCACGCCATGGTATCCAGGATGTCGGCGATGTCCTCCCGCGTGGTGCGCGGGTTGACGATCGCGATCCGGGTCACGACCTCGCCCGCGACCGTCGTCGGCGTGATGAACGCCGCCCCCTCGCGCAGGAGCCGGGCGCTCCAGTCGCGGTAGTCGTCCGCGCCCCAGCCGGTGCGGCGGATGCAGAGCACCGTCAGGTCGGGGTCGTTCAGGAGCTCGAGGTAGGGCCGGGCCTCGATCTCGGCCCGGCCCTGGCGGGCGACCGTCAGCGTGTGCTCGATCGCCTCCCGGTAGGCCTCGGTGCCGTGGGCGGCGAGCGAGAACCAGAAGGGCAGGCCGCGGGCCCGGCGGCTGAGATGGACGGCGTAGTCGGACGGGTTCCACTCGGCGCCGCCCTGGAGCGGCTCGAGGTAGCCGGCGTGCTGCGCGTGCGCCGCCCGGGCCAGCTCCGGGTGCCGGTAGAGCAGCGCGCAGCAGTCGAACGGGGCGAATAGCCACTTGTGCGGATCGACGATGAAGGAGTCGCAGCGCTCGATGCCGGCGAAGCGGTCGCGGACGGACGGTGCCGCCAGCGCGGCGCCGCCGTAGGCCGCGTCGACGTGGAACCAGATCCCGCGCCGCGCGCACACGCCGGCGATCCCGGCCAGGTCGTCGATGACGCCCAGGTTGGTCGTGCCGGCCGTCGCGACGGCCGCGAAGAGGCCCTCACCGCCCCGGTCGGCCAGCGCGGCCTCGAGCGCGTCGGCGCGCATCCGCCCGCCGGCGTCAGTGGGGACGCCGACCACGTCGACGTCCATCACCTGCGCCGCCGTCACGATCGAGGAGTGCACCTCGTCGGTGGCGGCCACCTGCAGCCGCCCCGGCGGCCGCTCGCCGCGGGCGGCGAGGAAGGCGTGGCGGGCGGTGACGAGCGCCGAGAGGTTGCCCACGGTGCCGCCCTGGACGAAGCAGCCGCCCGCCGAGTCGGGCAGGCCGGCCAGATCGGCGACCCAGCGCAGCGCCTGGTTCTCGGCGTAGATCGCGCCCGCGCCCTCGAGCCAGCTACCGCCGTAGATCGCCGACGCGGCGACGACGAGGTCGAAGAGCGTCGCCGACTCAGTCGGCGCGCCGGGGATGAACGCCAGGTAGCGGGGATTGTCGATCGAGACGGTCGCGTCGGCGAGCACGTCGGCGAAGAGCCGTAGCGCCGCCTCGCCGCCCAGGCCGAACGGCGTGATCGTCTCGCCCGCCGCGGCCGCCAGCTCGTCCGGCGTGCGCGGGCCGTCGAGCGGCACAGGGTGCAGGCGCAGCCGGTCGCGGGCGTAGGCGAGCGCCGCCTGCGCGACGCGCTCGGTCTCGTCCGTATAGCGGTGCATCGACGTCGGGTCGGGCATGGCGGGAAGCGCGCGGGCGGGTCAGGCCATCGTGTCGAGGATCGCGGCGACGTCCTCGACGGTGGTGCGCGGGTTCAAGATGCAGATCCGCGTCATGATCTCGCCGTCGAGCTCGGTGGGCGTGACCAGGGCGAGGCCGTCCTCGAGGTTCCGGGCGCTCCAGGCGCGGTAGTCGTCGGCCGTCCAGCCGACGCGGCGGATGCAGAGCACCGTCAGATCGGTGTCGTTCGCGAGCTCCAGGTAGCCGCGCCGCTCGATCTCGGCCCGCGCCTCGCGCGCCACCCGCAGCGTCCGCTCGACGGCCTCGGTGTAGGCGCGCGTCCCGTGGGTGGCGAGGGAGAACCAGAAGGGCAGGCCGCGGGCACGGCGGGTGAGGTGGATGGCGTAGTCGGACGGGTTCCAGTCGGCCCCGACGCGGGCGGCGTCCAGGTAGCCGGCGTGCTGGCGGTGGGCGGCCTGGGCCAGCTCCGGGTTGCGGTAGAGCAGCGCGCAGCTGTCGAACGGGGCGAAGAGCCACTTGTGCGGGTCGACGATGAACGAGTCGCACCGCTCGATGCCGTCGAACCGGGGCCGCACGGAGGGCGCCGCGAGGCCCGCGCCGCCGTACGCCGCGTCGACGTGCAACCACAGGCCCCGTCGGGCGCAGACGTCGGCGATGCCGGCCAGGTCGTCGATCACGCCCAGGTTGGTCGTGCCGCCGGTCGCGGCCACGGCGAAGACGCCGTCGCCGCCGTCGGCGGTGAGCGCCGCCTCGAGCGCGGCACCGGTCATGCGGCCGCGCGCGTCGGGCTCGACCTCGAGCAGGCCGGCGTCCATCACGTCGAGCGCCTGGGCGACCGACGAGTGGGCCTGGCCGGTCGCGGCCACGCGCAGCGGCGTGCGGTCGCGGCCGCGCTCGGCCCGGTAGGCGTGCCGCGCGGAGACGAGCGCTGACAGGTTCCCGACGGTGCCGCCCTGGACGAAGCAGCCGCCCGCCGTGTCCGGCAGACCGGCCAGATCGGCCAGCCAGCGCAGCGCCTGGTTCTCGGCGTAGACCGATCCGGCCGAGCTGCGCCAGCTGCCCGCGTACATCGGCGTGGCCGAGAGGGCCATGTCGAACAGCTTCGAGGCCGGTGTCGGCGCGGTGGGGATGAACGCGAGGAAGCGCGTGTTCTCGACAGGGACGCTGGCCGGGGCGAGCGTCTCGGCGAACAGCCGAAGCGCCGCGTCGGCGCCGATGCCGTCCTCGGTCACGGTGTCTCCGGCGGCCGCCTGCATCTCGGCGGGCGTGCGCGCCGTGGCGAAGTTGCGTGGCCTGGCGTGCAGCCGCTCGCGGGCGTAGTCGAAGACCCCCTCCGCGGCGCGCTCGATCTCGGGCGTGACGGCGTGCATCGCCCCCGGATCGGCGATCGCCTGGTCGACGGATGGCTCGCGCTCGGCGCTCACATCTCTCTCCTTCCCGCCAGGGCCCGCCCCAGCGTCACCTCGTCTGCGTACTCCAGATCCCCGCCCACCGGCAGCCCGCTGGCGAGCCGGGTGACCCGGGTACGATCGCGCAAACGGTCGGCCAGGTACGCCGCTGTCGCCTCGCCGGTCATCGTCGGGTTGGTGGCGAGCAGCACCTCGGCCACGCCGCCACGCTCGACGCGGGCGACGAGCTCGGCGATGCGCAGGTCCTCGGGGTCGACGCCGTCGATCGGCGAGAGCGCCCCGCCGAGCACGTGGTAGAGGCCGCGGTACTCGTGGGTGCGCTCGAGCGCCACCAGGTCGGACGGGTCCTCCACGACGCAGATCAGCGACCGGTCGCGCCGCGCGTCGGAGCAGATCTGGCAGAGCGGCTCCTCGGCCAGGTTGCCGCACTCGGTGCAGAAGCCGATCCGCTCCTTCACCTCGCGGATCGCGTCGGCGAGGGCGAGCGCGTCCGCCTCGGACGCCTTCAGGAGGTGGAACGCGAGCCGCTGGGCGGTGCGCCGGCCGACGCCCGGCAGGCGGGCAAGCTGGACGATGAGGTTGTCGACCGACGGGGCGTACACCGGCGCTTACATGCCGGGGAGGCCGAGCCCGCCCAGGCCGCCGAGCTGGCCCATCATCTTCTGCTGCTGCAGGTTCTGGGCTGCGGCGATGGCGCCGTTCACGGCCGAGACGAGCAGGTCCTGCAGCATCTCCGGGTCGTCGGGGTCGATGGCCTCCGGCTTGATCTGGATGTCGACGATCTCGAGCGAGCCGGACGCCTTCACGGTCACGGCGCCGCCGCCGGCGCTGTGCTCGACGAACGCGGTCTTGAGCTCCTCCTGTGCCTGGGCCATCTGCTCCTGCATCTTGCCCAGCTGGGCCATCATCTTCTGCGGGTCGATCTTGGTCACCTTCGCTCCTCGATCTCGCGGGCGTCGAACTTCTCCTTGAGCTCTATGAGCAGATCGTCCTCGTCGATCGGCTCGGGCTCCTGCTCGGCCGCCGGGGCCTCGGACTCCGCGTCGGCCGGCGCCACCTCGAGCCGCACCCTGACGGGACTGCCGACGGCGTGGCCGAGCACCTCCTCCAGCAGCTCGCGGTTGGGCGTCGTGTCGGCGGTCGTGAGCGCGAACTGGTGCGAGCGGGGGAAGGCGAGCACGACCTCGCCGTCGCCGAGCGCGCGCGGACTGGCGTACTGCATGAGCGACTGGAGCGGCATCGAGCGGCGGCCGATCTCGGGCACGATCGCGTCGCTCCAGCTGGCCGTGAGCTGCTCCAGGTCGGGCGTGCTCACCGCCGCCGTCAGGTCCGAGGGGGGCGGCGGCTCCGGCGGCGGGCCGGCGGGCGGCGGCGACGTCGCGGCGGCCGCGGGGCCGGGCGTCGGCGCGGGCGGAGGAGGCGCGGGGGCGTTTCCGCCGGCCCGGGTCTCGAGCGCCGAGATGCGCTGGTTGAGCGCGTCGAGAGAGAGGTCTGCGGCGGGCCGGCACACCCGTACGAGCGCGAGCTCGAGCGGGAGGCGCGGGTCGGCGCCCTCGCGCACCTGCTCGAGCACGTCGCGCAGCATGTCCACCAGCCGGTGGACGGCGCCGGGGCTGATCCGGCCCGACTGCGCGCCGATGCGGGCGCGCTCGTCCTCGGTCAGCGGGGCGTCGGCCGGGAGCTCGCCGAGCTGCTGGTTCAGGAACACGAAGCGCAGGTGGCCGAGCAGGTCGGCCACGAACATGCCGAGGTCGGTGCCCGAATCGGCCTGTTCGTCGACGAGCCGCAGACAGCCGGCGGCGTCGCCGTCGGCCACCAGGTCGACGATGCGCAGGAGCACCTCGGCGTCGGTCGTGCCCAGCAGGTCGCGCACGGCGGCGACGGTGATCGCGTCGGGGCAGGCGGTGGCCAGCTGGTCGAGCGCCGAGACGGCGTCGCGGAAGCTGCCCCCGGCCGCGCGGGCGATCATCGTGACCGCCGCCGGCTCGATCTCGATCGACTCGGCCCGGGCGATCCGGTGCAGCACCGTCGAGATCTCGGGCAGGCCGGGCCGGGCGAACGCGAAGCGCTGGCAGCGGCTCCGGATCGTCGGCAGCATGGCCGCCATCTCGGTCGTGCAGAGCACGAAGACGGCGTGCGGCGGCGGCTCCTCGAGCGTCTTCAGGACGGCGTTCGAGGCCTCCTTCGTCAGCATGTGGGCCTCGTCGATGATGTAGACCTTGCGCCGCCCGCGCACCGGCTGGAGCGCCACCCGGTCGCGGATCTCGCGGATGTCGTCGATGCCGCGGTGGCTGGCCGCGTCGAGCTCGATCACGTCGATCGAGGTGGCCTCGTGGATGCTGCGGCACGCCTCGCACTCCTTGCACGGCGTCGTCGTCGGGCCGCGCTCGCAGTTGAGCGCCTTGGCCAGGATCTTCGCCATCGACGTCTTGCCCGTGCCGCGCGGCCCGGCGAAGAGGTAGGCATGCGCGACCCGGTCCATCTCGACCGCGTTACGCAGCGTCTGGACGACGTGCGGCTGGCCGGGCGAGAACTCGTCGAAGTCTCGCGGGCGGTGCTTGCGGTAGAGGGCGGACATGCGGTTGCAGCTTACCGATGCCGCGGGGCCGGGCTGAGGGCCCCGGACGGCAGAGGGATGAAACGACCGTGCACCCGCCTTCGAAGCGCCGGCCCCGGGCGGTGCTCACGCCGCCGGCTCCTGCCAGGCTCGCCCACGGCACCCGGGTGACATTGCTTAGCGCTGCTTCCTTCCGGACCTGACGCGGTTCGCAAGCCTCCGTTGCGTGGGACCTGGCGCTCAGCACCAACTGCGCAGGCCCTCTCCCGAATCCGACCGCCCCTGGGGCGGGAATTCAGCCCGGCTAGAGCGGATTGCCGGTACAGGGAACCGCTAGCTCCCCGCCTAGCACGGTCGCGCGGGATGCTACCAGCAGGCGGGCGTTCAGCCGACGGGTGCCGCGCGCTCTTCGGCCTCGCGCAGCCGGCGGGCGAGCATCTTCGCGATCTTGATCGCGATCGACGGATGCTGCTCGAGCAGCGGCGTGAACTGCCAGGCGGTGAGCCCGTAGACGCGCAGCGGCGACTCGGCGATCACCGTCGCGCTGCGCTTCCCGGAGTCGTCGAGCAGGGCCACCTCGCCGAACGAGCCGCCGCGCGAGATCGTCCCAAGGCGCTCGCCGCGGGCCTCGACCCGGGCCGTGCCCTCGGCGATGACGAAGAAGCCGACGCCGCCCTCGCCCTCGACGACGACGGTGTCTCCGGTGTCGAACCGGCGCTCCTTGGCTGCGTGCGCAACGGCCTCGAGCTCACGGTCGGTGAGCCCTTCGAAGAGTGAAACCTTGCGCAGAGTCTCAAGGCGGTCGTCTGCCATCCGTGGGTACCTCGCTTCGTCTCCGGGAAGAACGTGCCCTAACCAGCCTACTATTCCGGATCCAGACGCGTGCGGCAAGCGGGTGGCATACTCCGTCGGCCCGGAGAGGTGTCCGAGTTGGCTTAAGGAGCGCGACTGGAAATCGCGTAACGGGGGGTTTCCTCGTTCGCGGGTTCGAATCCCGCCCTCTCCGCTGCTAGACGGCCTTCCCGGCGAGCCGGCGGGTGGCCCGCTCCACCGCCGGGAGGAGGGCGGCGACCACCACCGCAGTCTGGTATCCGGCCGGCCGCCATCCGGGCGTGAAGTCGATCACGGCCGGCGGTCGCGGGTCGGTCATCGGCGTGGCGCCCCTCGACCCAGCGCCAGGCCGCCGGGTAGGGGCGCCGGGTCGACCTCGGCGGCGAAGGCCTGCTGCGGGAGGGGGATGCACGGGGAGACGATGAATACCAGGTGCCTGGCACCGGGTATGCACCAGAAGGGGTCTGACCCCCTTTGGTGCGCGCCTTGTCTAGTTCGCGATCTTGACCGCGGTGCAGCGGCGGGCGTCGACGCCCGCGATCGTGAGCGCCTCGACGCAGTACTTGTACGAGCCGTTCGGCACGGAGCGGGTGTTGAGGCCCTTCGGGCCGCCGACGTGCCAGACCATCTGCATGCCGCAGCTGCCGTCGGCGGTGAAGTAGCAGCCGTTCTGGCGGTAGGTGCCGAAGGCCCAGTAGCGCCACAGTCCGGCGCCGTCGGGCAGGAGCTTCGAGCCGTCGAAGATCAGGCGCATCGTCAGGTGCCGGTGGGTGTTCGCGGACGGCGTCAGGTAGGCCCGGATCGCCGCCGGTGCGAGGGGCAGCTGGGGGTTGTGCTGCATCCGCACCTTGGGCATGTCGGTCACGCTCGCGCGCAGGTCGACGGTGCCGGAGAGGTGGTCGAGGTCGACCGGCTGCGCGGGATCGGTGAGGTCGGCGGGCGACTGCGACAGGCTGAGGGGCACGAACGCGTGCGTCCCGGCTGCGTAGGCGCTGAGCGTACCGATGGTCGGCCACTCGGTGTTGTACGGGTCGGCCAGGAGGCCCTTCGGCCTGGCCGGGTCGACGAGGCCGCAGCCGGGCACGTGCTCGGAGATGTGCACATGCTTCATCCCTGCCTTGACCGTGCCGAGCAGCTCCCGCCGGCGCACGACGGCGCCCGCCTTGATCCCGGCGGCGAGCTTGACGTGCCAGTACTGGAGATAGGTGCCCCTGGCGCCGTGGGTGGCGTGGACATCGAAGTGGTCCGCGGCGATGTTGCGGACGGTGCCGGCTTGCATCGCGTAGACCGGCGCCTGGTCCCTGGGCGCCTCGACGTCGACCCCGATGTGCACCGGGTCGCGCGGCTCGTCGAAGCTGCCGCGGATCGGGTGCACTGCGGTCGTGGGCGCGAACGGCCAGCCGCCGGGCGCGGTCGGCGCGGTGAAGCAGCGGGCGTCGACGCTGCGGAGCGTGAAGCGGGAGAGCTCGGGCGGCCGGTGCGATTTCGTCGGCTGCGTGGTCGTCGTCGTCGGCTCGGTCGGGGTCGGCTCGGTCGGCGGCGTCGGCTCGGTGGTCGCGGCCGGCGTCGTCGCGGCGGTCGGGGCGGGCGTCGCGGGCCACGTGTAGCCGGGGTGGTGCTTCTTCGCGTGGGCCGTAGCCGTGGGCGGGTCGGTCTCGGCCTCGGGGTTCGAGCTCCCGGGTGCGGGCCCGGACACGGAGTAGTTCCACAGCCAACGGGGCTGATGGATGCGCGGCGGGTGGCTGCGAAACGCGGTCGCGAGCGACGGCGACGCAACGACGACGCCGGCCGCCAGCGAGGCGGTGCAGAGGATGGTGAGGGCGATGATCCGGTTCATGAGGCCTAGGCGGGGCCGGTCTCGTCATCGTCGGATCGGGGGCCGCTCTCCGTACCCCTTCCGGGTGAACCGCCTGCCCGGGTCCCGGTTGACGCGCCGGCCCGCGGGCGTCGAGAATCGGCCGGTGCTGATCCTGTCCCGGCGCGATGTGGAGGCCGTCCTCGACCTGGACGCTCTCGTCGATGCGGTCGCGGCCGCCATGGCCGAGCTCTCGAGCGGCGTCGCGTCGGTGCCGCAGCGAAATGCCGCGATGGTCGAGCCGGTCGGCGGGGCGCTGCTGGCGATGCCGGCCTACGTCCCGGGGGCCGGCGCGCTCGCCGCCAAGCTGGTCGGCCAGTTCCCGCAGAACCCTGCGCGCGGCCTGCCGAGCCACGTCGCCCTGATCGCCGCGTTCGACCCCGACACCGGGGTGCCGCAGGCGGTCATGGACGGCGAGGTCATCACCGCCGCTCGCACTGCCGCGGGTTCGGCGCTCTCGGCGCGGTTGCTCGCCCGCGAGGATGCGGCGGTGCTGGGGATCCTCGGCACCGGCGTCCAGGCCCGCTCGCACGGACGCGCGCTGGCACGGGTACGACGGTTGAGCGAGGTGCGCGTGGCCGGTCGCGACCGGGCCAAGGCCGAGGCGCTCGCGGCCGCGCTCGGGGCCGAGCTGGGCGTGCCGGCCGTGGCGGCGGCCGGCTATCGCGAGGCGATCGCCGGCGCCGACATCGTGTGCGCCTGCAGCCACTCGCCCGAGCCGGTGGTCGAGGGAGCCTGGCTGGAGCCGGGGATGCACGTGACTTCGGTGGGCGTGAACGGTGCCGGGCGCGAGCTGGACGCCGAAGCGGTGGCCCGCTCGCTGCTCGTGGTCGAGTCGCGGGCGGCGGCACTGGCGCCGTTCCCGGCCGGCTCGAACGAGATCGGCTGGGCGATACGCGACGGGGCGATCACGGCCGATCACGTGCACGCGGAGCTGGGCGAGCTCGTCACCGGCACGCGGACGGGCCGCACGCGTGCCGACCAGATCACGCTCTACAAGTCGGTGGGCGTCGCCGCGCAGGACGCGGCGGCCGCCGCCGCCGTCCTGGCCGCCGCCCGAGCCGCCGGCATCGGCACCCACGTCGAGTTCTGACTCAGCGCTCGATCACCGCCGGGAACGGCATGGCCCGCCACTCGGCGAACGTCAGGTCCGCGTACAGCGCGATCGCGAGGCCGTGCGTGACGGCGCGAGGTATCGGCGTACGCCGGTCGCCTAGTCGTCGGACGGGGGCGGAGCGACCGTTGGTCGCAGCCACGCCGCTCGCCAGCGGCCGGTACACTCTTTCGACCAGGACGGCTGCAAGAGCGGCCGTGCCAGGGGCGCATAGCTCAGCTGGGAGAGCGTCCGCTTC
>DASUHM010000034.1 GCA_036273515.1 Gaiellales bacterium | reverse complement strand
CACTTCCGTTGCAGTTCCGTTCGGGGTCTGACCCCGGGTGAGGCGGCCGCCGCATTCGCATGGCGCGAGCAGGGGCTCGATCCGGGATTCGATGCCGTCGCTGCCGAGCCGGAAGCCGGCCTCACCGTCGACGGCGAGCCGCACCAGCCCGACCTCGAGCGATCGGGCCGCGAGCTCGTAGGCCGTCCCGCAGTCACGACACGACCAGAGGTCGGAGCGGGCGGCGGGGATCATGGAGGCACCGTAGCCGAGAGGAACGTGCGGACGGCCGTCGTGAACCCGTACGGGGCCTCGAGCATCGGCATGTGGCCGACGCCGGGCAGCACCACCTCCGTCGCCCGAAGCGCCGCGGCCAGCGGCGGCCCGCTCGCCCAGCCGCCCGCGTCGCGGTCGCCCCAGAGCACGAGCGCGGGCGCGGAGACCTCCTTCGCCAGGGCCGGGAGGTCGAGGGCCGCGAGCGGCCCGAGCACGCCGGGCACCACGTGCGCCGCCCGGCCGGAGTCACGGAGCATCTGGCGGCCCATCGCCGGCTCGAGGCCGGCGAGGCCGGCCATGCCGACGAACCATCCGAAGATCACCCGCCGCGACGGCGGCAGCCGGACCGCGGCCGCGCCCCAGGCGGGCTCGGTGAGCGCGAGCGCGCGGTGGAAGGGCAGCACATGGCCGGCGCGGCGCAGCTCGAGCGGCACCATCCCCACCGGCGAGCAGGCCACGACGCCCGCCACCGGCCGCTCGGCCGCCCACGCGACCGCGAGCGGCGCCCCGAACGAGTGGCCGAGGACCACCGGCCGCTCCACCCCGGCCGCCGCGACGGCTGCGGCCATGACCCGGGCGGCCTCCGAGAACGAGAAGGGCTCCAGCATGTCCGAGCCGCCGTGGCCCGGCAGATCGACCGCGACGACGCGATGCGTCCGCCCCAGCCGCTCCGCATACGGCATGAAGTACGCGCGCGACCCGGTCAGCCCATGCAGCAGGACGACCGCCGGTCCCCGCCCCCACTCGGTCAGTTTGACACGCCGGCCGGCGACGGCCAATGTCCGCTCATGCACGCCGAGGACGCTACCAGCGCCGCTGCGGACGCCGAGTACCGCGAGCGCAGCACGCTGAACTGGGAGACGGCCGCCGCCGGCTGGGAGTCCGAGCGCGACCGCATGCGGCAGATCTCGGCGCCGGTCACGGACTGGCTCGTCGACCACCTCGAGCTGCGGCCCGGTCTGACGGTGCTCGAGCTCGCCGCCGGGACGGGCGACGTCGGCATCCGCGTCGCCGAGACGCTCGCGGGCCAGGGCCGGGTGATCCTCTCCGACAGGGCCGCGGCGATGGTCGAGGCGGCGGGCCGGTGGGTGACCGAGCGGGGGGCGAGCGGGATCGAGCTGCGCGTCCTCGACGCCGAGTCGCTCGACCTGCCGGATGCGAGCGTCGACCGGGTCGTGTGCCGCTTCGCCTACATGCTCGTGCCCGACCGCGACGCCGCCTTCGCGGAGACGCGGCGGGTGCTTCGTCCCGGCGGGCGGGTGGCCTTCGCCGTCTGGGCCGGGCGCGAGCGAAACGACTGGGCGACCACGCTCTGGGACGTGCTCGAGAGCCGGGCCCCGCTCCCGCCCGCCCGGCCCGGCGGCCCGGGGATGTTCGCCCTCGCCGACCGCAGGGTGGTCGAGGAGACCCTCGCGCGCGCCGGCCTCGAGCCGGAGGCGCTCGAGGAGATCCCGGTCTCGTGGCGCTACGCCGGCTTCGACGACTACTGGCGTACCGCCGCCGCGATGAACGGGAGCCTGACGCGGCTCCTGCCGACGCTCCCGGACTCCGAGCGGGCAGACCTGGCCGCCGCCGTACGGGACGCGATCGAGCGCTTCCGCGACGGCGAGGGCTACCGCCTCCCCGGCCTCGCCCTCGGTGTCGCCGCCGGACGATCACGGTAAGCTCTGCGGCCGTGCCGATCCACCTCCGCGCGAACCAGGGCGACTACGCGCCCGCCGTGCTCCTCCCGGGCGACCCGCTGCGGGCCGAGCGGATCGCGCGCGACTTCCTGGACGACGCCCGCCAGGTGAACGGCGAGCGGGGCATGCTCGGCTACACGGGCAGCTTCGACGGCAAGCCCGTCTCGGTGCAGTCGACCGGCATGGGATGCCCCAGCGCCGCGATCGTGATCGAGGAGCTGATCCAGCTCGGCGCCCGCCGCCTGATCCGGGTGGGCACGTGCGGCGGCCTGCAGCCCGACCTGCGCCTCGGCGACCTCGTCGTCGCGCTCTCGGCCGTGCCCGGCGACTCGACGGCACTTCGCTACACCGGCGGCGAGGCGCACGCACCCACCGCGCACTTCGGCGTCACCCACGGGCTGATCCACGCCGCCAAGGGCCTCGAGCTGCGCCCGCACGTCGGCGCGATCGCGAGCTCGGACACGTTCTACGACCCCGATCCCGGCCGGCACAAGCGCTGGGCCGAACGGGGCGTGCTCGCCGTGGAGATGGAGGCGGCCGTCCTGTTCACGATCGCCGCGATCCGAGGCGTCGAGGGCGCATGCCTCTTGACCGTGTCCGACATCATCTCGGGCGAGGACTTCACCCGGATCTCGGACGACGAGCTCGCGGCCGCAGTGGAGCGGATGACACGGCTCGCGCTGCGGGCGGCCGTGGACGAGCGCTGATCCGGCCGTGCGGGCCGTGATGATCGTGAACCCGGCGTCCGACAGCGGGCGGACCGCCAAGGCCTGGCCGGCGATCGCCGGCCGCGCCCGCGAGCACGGGCTCGACGTCGACACGCGCCTGACCGAGGCGCCCGGCCACGCCGCCGAGCTCGCCCGCGCGGCGCTGCTCGAGGGCGCCGAGCTGATCGTGACGGTCGGCGGCGACGGCACGGTGTCCGAGACCGTGAACGGCTTCTACGCCGACGGGCAGCCGGTGTCGGCGGCCGCCGCGCTCGCCGTCGTCATGCGCGGCAGCGGCTGTGACTTCGCCCGCACGTTCCGGATCCCGAAGCGCACGGACGCCGCGCTCGAGGTCGCCGCGAAGGGGGCCACTCGGACGGTCGACCTCGGCCGCGTGACGTACACCGCGCACGGGGGCGGCCAGGAGTCGCGCCTCTTCTGCAACATCTCGAGCGCGGGGCTGACCGGCGAGGTGGCCGAGCGGGTGAACCGGTCGGGGAAGCCGCTCGGCGCGACCGTCGCCTTCGCCTGGGGAGCGATCGCGGGATTCTTCGGCCACAAGAACAGCCGGTTCCGCGTGCAGATCGACGAGCGCGAGCTCGACCAGGTCTCGAACAATGTGATCGTCGGCAACTGCCGCTACTTCGCGGGCGGGATGAAGATCCTGCCGATGGCCGAGCCCGACGACGGCATGCTCGACGTGCTCGTGTGGGGCGACGTCGGCAAGCTCGACCTGGCGATGACCCTGCACAAGCTCTACCGGGGCACGCACGTGAACCACCCCAAGAGCGACTTCAGCCGCGCCGTGCGGGTGGTCGTCGAGCCGGAGACGCCGCTGCCGATCGAGGCCGACGGCGAGCAGCCGGGTGTGACGCCGGCGACCTTCGAAGTCGTGCCGGCGGCGATCCGCCTCCGCGTCCCGGCCGAGATCTAGCTCGAGGCGCTCGAGGTCTTCGGCTTCGCGCGGGTCGTGCGGGCTGCGCGCGGCCGGGCGGCGGGCTTCTCCTCGGGCATGCGCTTGGCCAGGTCGTTCACCGCGGCCTCGATCCGGTCGAGCGAGGCCTGCAGGCGGGCGACGTCGTCGCGGGTCGCCAGGTGCAGCTGCTGGAGCGCGGCTGTCTGGGCGCGCTGGCCGGCAGCACGTGCGCGCTCCTTGGTGGCGGAGACGCTCGGAGTCTGGACACCCTGCTGCACGCGGTTCACCGTCGCGTCCCGCGCCTCCAAGACCCGGTCGATGATCGTTTTGCGGTCGTCCATTGAGGGGGCCCTCCCTACCTCTTCCAGGTTTCCTTACAAACGGTACCAACGCGGTCGGCTGGACTGCCACCCCCCGGAAGCGGCATCCGTCTGGGTATCGTTCGGGTGTGACCTGGAACGACAGCTCCACGGAGCTCGAAGCCATCCGGCGCTGGTTCGCCCAGCGCGGGCTGGAGCTCTCGCTGCAGCCGTGGGGCGAGAGCGGCTGGCGGGCCTGGGTCACCGCCGCCGACTCTTCCTCCGGTGCGGGCGAGTTCGTGGACGGCGCGACGGAGCTCGACGCCGCCCAGCGCGCCCGCCGCCACCACACCGGCCGCCGGTTCAAGTCGGCCGTGTCCGCGCTCGGCGACATGGCCCAGACCGAGGTCGGCCAGCTGCTGATCGCCGAGGTGGCGCTGACGAAGCTGCCGCTCGGCAAGCGCCCGTTCGCCCGCCAGACGATGCTCGCGACCGGGATCTGGATGCTCGACTCGCGCCGCCGCGGCGTCGCCCGCGAGCTCGGCAGCGCCGCCGGCGACTGGATCTCGATCCGGGCGACCGAGCGGGGCATCGCCCGCCCGCGCATCGCCGATCACCCGGCGCTTCCGGCGGCCCGCCAGGCGGCCGACGACGGCATCCGGCTCCTCCGCCGAGGGCTGCGCGGCCGCTGGTGAGCCATCGCACGTCCGTGCCCATGCGGGTGCGGTTCTCCGAGACCGATGCCATGGGCGTCGCCAACAACGGCGCCTACCTGGCCTGGTTCGAGGTGGGCCGCATCGAATATCTGCGCGAGCTCGGCCACAGCTACGCCGACGTGCATTCGGGCGGGATGGACATGGTCGTCGTCGAAGCGCGCATCTCCTACCTGCGCCCGCTGACGTTCGACACCACGTTCACGATCGAGTGCGATTGCGTCGGCATCCGCGGCGCGACGTTCACGTTCGGCTACGAGCTGCACGACGCCGAGGGCGTCTGCACACGCGGCGAGACCCGCCACGCCTGCGTCGACCGGGCCCGCATGCGAGCCGTGCGGGTGCCGGAGTGGCTCGTCCAGGCCGTGCGCGAGACCGACCGCTAGGAACCGGTGTCCCAGCTGCGGCCGCCGTCGTCCGAGCGCAGCAGCCGCCCGCCGGACGTCGACGCGTAGGCCAGCCGCCAATTGCGCAGATCGAACGCGATCGCACGCACGTCGCCCGCGCTCGAGGTGTGCGTGAACGTGTGCCCGCGGTTGCGCGAGAGCTCGATCCCCTGCGGCGAGGCGACCAGCAGCAGGCGCTGGTCGTCGGTGGTCGCCGCGACCGCCGTCGCCCGGCCGGCGGCGGCGACCCGCTGGAACGTGGCGCCGAAGTCGCGTGAGCGCCACAGGCCGTCGGCTCCGCAGGCGACGTAGATCGTGTCGGGCTTGTGGACGTCGTCGCGGATCGCCGCGATCGCCACGGCCCCGGCCGGCAGCCCGGCCGCCCGCAGCCGCCCCCACCGGGCGGCGTTTCGCACCGAGACCCACAGCCGGCCCTGGGCGTCGATCCCGTAGAGGCGGCTCGTGCGGTAGTACGGCGTCGCGACCGCCACGAGCGGCACGCCGACGGGGCGCGGCGCGCGCAGCGTGGCCGCGCCGAAGCCGCCCGTCTGGACGCCGCGCGCGCCCACCGTCACGACCCGCGTCGAGAGGAAGGCGACGCCGGTCGCGCCGCCGCGGCCGGGCACGACCCGCCAGCTGTGGCCGCCGTCATGGGAGCGGTAGACCCGCTTGCCGGTCGCCGCCCAGATCGTCCCGGAGAAGTCGGGGGCGACCGCGAGCCCCGACGCGGTCGCCGGCATGGTCACCGAGGGCTCCCCCGCGCGGGGGGTGCACGCGGCCGCCAGGAGTAGGACGATCAGCGCGAACGCGCGAAACCGCTCAACCGATCCGGTCATTCACCCGACAAAACTAGAGGACGGCACGCCTGTGCGCGCCGGGTCGACGGACTCGGCTGGCGGCGTCCGCCCAGACCCCGTCGTGGCCCCACCTGATCCCTCAGCCATCGCCCGCCTGCGCGCCCTCCTGGACGTGACCAGGCTCGTGCGCGCCGAGACCGACCCGAACACGATCCTGGAGGCGATCGCCGACTCGATCGCGACGTCGCTCGGGTTCGCCACCGTCGTCATCAACACGTACCGCCCGGCCTGGAACGACTTCCGGGTGACGGCGGTCTACGGCAGCGACGAGGCCCGGCGGACGCTGCTCGGCGACACCCTGCCGTGGGAGGGCTGGGAGCCGCTGCTGGACGACCGCTTCGCCCTCGGCGGCGCCTACATGATCCCGCACGGCGCGTTCGACTGGGAGGACGACGTCGGCGCCCGCTACATCCCCGACTGGGAGCCGAGCGCGAGCCCCGACGCCTGGCACCCCGACGACGAGCTCTTCGTGCCCATGCGGCATACCGACGGCCACCTGCTCGGGATCATCTCGGTGGGCGAGCCCCGCTCCGGCCTGCGGCCCTCGGCGCACGACGTGGCCGGCCTCGTCGCCGTCGCCGACCATGCCGCGCTGGCGCTGCAGAGCGCCCAGGAGGCGGCCGCCGCGGCGTTCCACCGGGCGGCGCTGCGCCAGCTCCTGCAGGTCTCCTCGCGCCTGACCGAGACGCTCTCGGCCGGCGCGATCCTGCAGTCCGTCTGCGAGGGCATCTCCGAGGCGCTCGGGTTCGACAAGGTGTGCATCGACCTGCCCGACCCCGTCACCGGCGTCTTCACGACCCGGGCCGCCACCGGCTGGACGCTCGACGACATGCGTCAGAACACGCCGATGACGCTATGGGAGCTGGCACCGCTGCTCGATCCCCCGTTCGAGCGCCAGGGCTGCTTCCTGCTCTCGCTCGAGCAGGCGACGGCACGCCTGCCGAGCGCGCTCCACATGCGCCGCTCGGAGCTGAACGGGCGCGGCCCGCACGCGTGGGACCGGCACTGGCTGGCCGTGCCGATGTACGACCGCGACGGCGAGGTGATCGGGTTGATCTGGGCCGACGATCCCCGCAGCCGGCTGCTGCCCTCGACCGAGCTCCTCCAGGCGCTGCGCGTGTTCGCCAACCAGGCCACGGCCGCGCTCGACTCGGCCTCCCGCTTCGAGGAGATGCGCTACCTGGCCGAGCACGACCCGCTCACACGGCTCTACAACCGCCGCGCCTTCAACCACCGGCTGCGGGTGGAGGCCTCGCGGTCGCGCCGCTACGGCAGCCCGTTCGCGCTCGTCGTGCTCGACGTCGACGGCTTCAAGGGCATCAACGACGTCCACGGCCATCTCGCCGGCGACGCCGCCCTGGCCCGCGTCGCCGACCTGCTCGGCCATCTGCTGCGCGCCGCGGACGCCGCGTTCCGGATCGGCGGGGACGAGTTCGCACTGATCCTGCCCGAGCTCGACCGGGAGACGGCCGAGGTGGCCGTCCGCCGCATCGCCGCCCACCTCGAGCAGGTGTGCGCGGCCGAGGGCCGCCCGGTCACCGCCAGCTTCGGCGTCGCCGTCTTCGGCGGCGACGGGAACGACCCCGAGGCGCTGCTGCGCGCCGCCGACGCGGCCATGTACGCCGCCAAGCGCTCCGGCGAGCGCGTCCGCCTGGCCGCGTAACTCGTCCCGCGGTTCCCCCGAACGAGGCTTGCCGGGTTCGGCCGCCCCCGCCACACTGAGCCTCGGGACACGCCCCCAGTCCCTGCCTGCTTCTCATATGCCGACACACCACCTGCAGCAGCTCTCCCGTCTGCGCGGCTTCCTCGAAGTCACGCGCCTCGTCCGCAGCGAGGACGAGCTGGACGACCTCCTCGCGGCCATCGCCCGCGCGATCTCGACGTCGCTCGGCTACGCGACCGTCGTCGTCCACCTCTACCGGCCCGCCTGGGACGACTTCGTCGTGACGACGGTGCACGGCGGCGATGCCGCACGCGAGCAACTGATGGGCGACACTCGCCCGGCGACGATGTGGGAGCCGCTCCTGGACGAGCGCTTCGAGGCCGGCGGGGCCTACCTGATCCCGCACGGCGAGTTCGACTGGGCCACCTACGCGCCCGGCTCGTACGTGCCGGAGACCGAGCCGCGGGCCGATGACGATGCCTGGCACCCCGAGGACGCGCTGTTCGTCCCGCTGCGCCACTCCGACGGCCACCTGATCGGGATCCTCTCGGTGGACGAGCCCGAGGCGGGCGTCGTGCCGCGCAACGAGGAGCTCGAGGTGCTCGTGGCGATGGCCGACCACGCGGCGATCGCCGTCCAGAGCGCCCAGGAGGCATCGGCCGCCGCCCGCCACCGGGCCGCGCTCGAGCAGCTGCTGGCCGTGTCGTCGCGGCTCACCGAGACCTTCTCGATCGACGCGATCATGAACTCGGTGTGCGGCGCGATCCACACCGCCCTCGAGTTCGAGCGCGTGTGCATCGACCTGCCCGATGCCGACACCGGATTGTTCCGCGTCCAGGCGGCCCACGGCTGGGCCATGTCCGACGACGCGGTCTCGGTGCCGATGAGCCGCGCCGAGCTCGAGCAGATGCTCCAGCTGGAGCACGAGGTCGAGGGCTGCTACCTGCTCGAGCACGACGAGGCGATGCGGCTGCTCGCGCCGCACCACGACAGCTACCACTCGCAGATCAACGGCACCGGGCCGCAGGCCTGGCGCAACCACTGGCTGCTGGTGCCGCTCTGGAGCCGCAGCGGCGGCCTCATGGGCATCATCTGGGCAGACGACCCGGTCGACCGCATGATCCCGGCCGACGCCAAGCTGCAGGCGCTGCGCGTCTTCGCGAACCAGGCCACGACGGCGCTCGACACGGCCGCCCAGTACGAGGAGATGCAGTTCCTGGCCGAGCACGACCCGCTCACCCGGCTCTACAACCGGCGCGCCTTCAGCGAGCGGCTCGAGCTGGAGGCGGCCCGGGCGACGCGCTACGGCAGCCCGATGTCGCTCGTCCTGTGCGACCTGAACGGCTTCAAGGCGCTGAACGACGCGCATGGCCATGCCGCGGGCGACGCGGCGCTCGAGCAGATCGGCGCCGTGCTGCGGATCGGCCTGCGACGGGCGGACGCCGCCTACCGCATCGGCGGCGACGAGTTCGCGCTGATCCTGCCCGAGACGTCGGCTGAAGACGCCGCCGGCGTGGCCGGGCGGGTGTCGGACGCGATGTCCGGGGCCTTCACAGGCAACATGGCCGGCCTCGGCGCCAGCTTCGGCGTCGCCGTCTGCCCGGCCGACGGCACGACGCCCGAGACGCTCTTCCGCGCGGCGGACGCGGCCATGTATGCGGCCAAGCGGCCCGGCGAGGGCTTCGCCCTCCCTCGCGCCAGCTAGCTCTCGAGTAGGTCGGCGAAGACGAACCCGTCGCGCTCGACGACCTCGCCGCGGCGGCATGCGACCGGCGCAGCGAGCACGGGCCCGGCGGTGACGAAGGTGTGGAACTCGCCGTTCTCGCCGCACGGGTCGACGCCGGCGGGCAGGTCGGCGAGCAGCTGCTCGTCGTAGTCGCGGCCGGCGAACGCCGGGTCGAGCGCACGCGGATCGACGCACACCAGGATCGCCCGGAAGCCGGCGGCGACGAACCGCCGCGCGAGCTCGGCGGTGTCACTGCCCCAGAGCGGGAAACAGGCCCGCCGGCCCGCGGCGGCGAGGCGGCTCTCACGATAGGCGCGGATGTCCTCCAGGAAGAGGTCGCCGAACGCCATCGCCTCCACACCGGCCAGCTCGGGAGAAGAGAGGGCCGCCCCCATCCGCCGCTCGTACTCCTCGTTCGTGCACGCCGCCGGAATCTCGATCTCGACGAGCCCAAGGCCGGTCGCGGCGGCCTGCGCCCGCAGCAGCGAGCGGCGGACGCCGTGCATCGAGACGCGGTCGTAGTCCGCGGTCACCGTGGTCAGAAGCGCGCCCGGCGCCGTCCCCTGCGCGCGCAGCGCCCAGAGCGCAAGCGCGGAGTCCTTGCCGCCGCTCCAGGCGAGCGCCGGGCCGGTGACCGCGCTCACCCGGCCCGGCGGCCGGAGGCGTAGAGGAAGAGCCGGTTCGGCGTCTCCGCTGCGGCGACCTCGAAGCCGGATGTCGCCAGCTCGTCCTCGAGCTCGGCAGGCGACCAGAAGCGCTTGACGATGTCGAACTCGCGCCCGTCGGCGAGGCTGCGGCGGGCCACCTCCTCGCCCATCCCGACGGTGTGGCGGGGATCGCCGGCCCGGGCGTTGTCGATCAGGAACACGCGCCCGTCCGGCCGAAGGGCACGGGCGACGAGCGCCCAGAACTCGGCGACGCGCTCGCGCGGCACGTGGGAGAGCCAGAACGCGAAGAAGCAGGCGTCGAACGGCCGCGGCGGCGCCCAGGCGAAGATGTCGGCGACCACGTGCTCGACGCCCGGGCCGGAGCGGGCGCGGTTTCGCTCGAGCACCTCCGGGGATGCGTCGACGGCGGTGAGCCGATCCGCGTACGTCGCCAGGCGGCTCGTCCAGATGCCCGTGCCGGCGGCCAGCTCGAGCACGTCGCCCGCCGGATCGAACCGGGCGAGCTCCGCCTCGAGCGCGGCCACGTCCGCGAACCACGCCTCCTCGGCCTCGGCGTCGAGGACGTAGCGGTCGCGCCGGAACCACCAGTCGTCGTACTCCGGCGCCCGGGCGCGGTAGTAGCGGCGCTGCTCGGAAAGGAGGTCGTCGATCGCGGACTCGTCCACGCCCCGATGCTAACCGCCTCCCTCCTCCGGAGCGCCCCGATAGGATCACTCGCCGAGAATCCGGCGGCGAGGAGCGGGTGTGGACCTACAGTTGACCGACGAGCAGCGCGCGATCCAGGAGACCGTGCGGGAGTTCGTCGACCGGCGCGTGCTGCCGGTCGCGCAGGAGAACGACATCAACCATCACCTCGACATGGGGATCATCGAGGAGATGGCCGAGCTGGGGCTCCTCGGCGCCCCGATCCCGGTCGAGCATGGCGGCGCCGGCCTCGACTACGTGTGCGAGGCGCTGATCTGCGAGGAGATCGAGCGGGGCGAGTCGGCCTTCCGCACGTTGATCTCGGTGCACGTCGGCCTGAACTCGCTGTCGCTTCTGCGGTTCGGCTCGGACGAGCAGAAGACGAAGTATCTGGAGCCGATGGCGAGAGGCGAGAAGCTCGGCTGCTTCGGCCTGACCGAGCCGGCGGCCGGGTCGGACGTCTCGGCGATGCTGACCACCGCCGTCCGCCAGCCGGACGGCACCTACCTCCTGAACGGCCAGAAGAACTGGATCTCCTACGCGACCGAGGCCGACTACGAGCTCGTGTTCGCGAAGACCGATCCCGACGCCGGCCACAAGGGCATCTCGGCCTTCATCGTCGAGCGCGAGTGGGAGGGCGTCGAGGCCCGCCGGATCCCGAACAAGCTCGGGATCTGGGCCGGCTCGACCGGCGAGCTCTTCTTCTCCAACGTGCAGGTGCCGGCCGAGAACCTGGTCGGCGGGGAGGGCGAGGGCTTCAAGATCGCGATGCACTCGCTCGACCACGGCCGCTTCACCGTGGCCGCCGGCGCGGTCGGCGTCATCCGGGCCTGCCTGGAGGCGTCGGTCAAGTACGCGAACGAGCGCAAGACGTTCGGCAAGGAGATCGGCCGCCACCAGTTCGTGCAGGACATGATCGCCGACATGGTGCTCGGCTACGAGACGTCGCGGCTGCTGGTCATGCAGGCCGCCGACGCGAAGAACCGCGGCGTCCGCAACACGCGCGAGACGTCGCTGGCCAAGTGGCACGCCACCGAGAGCGCGTTCAAGGCCGCCAACCTCGCCATCCAGGTGCACGGCGCCTACGGCTACTCGGCCGAATACCCGGTCGAGCGCTACTTCCGGAACGCCCGCGCCCCCATCATCTACGAGGGCACCACCCAGATCCACAAGATGATGCAGGCCGAGCACGCCCTCGGCTACCGGAAGATGAATGGCTAGAGGATGGCTGACTCCCCGTCGCCGTGATGTTCTGGGCGGCGAGAACCGAGCCTCGCAAGGACGCAGGGAGCGCTCATATCGTTCGAAATATGGGCGCGACCGAGGACGCCGCGAGGCGACGGTTCGCAGCCGCAGCGCCGCCGCCGTCCGCCGACCCAACGCCGATGTACGTCCAGGCGCGCGGTGACGGGGAGTCAGCCATCTGAGGGGCGGCTCGTCTCGCTCGACGACGGCGGTGAGCTCTTCATCGCCGAGCACGGCTCCGGCTATCCGCTCATGCTCCTGCACGGCGGCCCGGGCCTCGACCACCACGAGTTCCGGCCGTGGCTCGACCCGCTGGGCGACATGGGCCTGCGCCTGATCTACGTCGACGAGCGCGGCCAGGGCCGGTCGCCCCGGGTCGATCCGGCGACGCTCTCGGTGCGGGGCTTCGCCCAGGACATCGACCGGCTGGCCGAGGCGCTCGGGCTGACCGAGTACGCCGTCCTCGGCCACTCGTTCGGCGGGATCATCGCCCTCTCGCACGCGCTCGAGCGCGGCAGCGCGAGCCAGTACATCATCTCGGCCGGGGCCGCCTCGAGCGAGGCGCTGATGGCCGACGTCGAGCGCGAGATCGAGCGCTTCGAGCCCGCCGCCATGCGCGAGCAGATCCGGCGCTCATGGGATGAGGAGGCCCGGCTCACGACCGTCGAGCAGGCGCGCCAGAACACCTACGCGCAGATGCCCTTCCACTTCTGGGAGATGGGCGACGCCTACAGCCGGTTCATGCAGTCCGACGAGACCATCTACGCGCCCGAGGTGCTGGCCCACTTCGCCGCCCAGGGCTACGGCGGCTTCGAGTGGCTCGACCACCTGCGCTGGATCCGCCGGCCGATGCTGGTCATGGTCGGCCGCTACGACCGCACGTGCACGCTCGCGCGGTCGGAGGAGATCCACAACGAGGTCGAGGGCTCCGAGCTGGTCGTCATCGAGAAGGCGGCCCACATGGCCCACGTCGAGCAGCCGAAGGCCTACATCGACGCCGTGCGCTGGTGGTTCATCCGCCACGGCGTCCTACCCGACCCCACCGCCCCGCCGCCCGAAGGGTGACGCCGCACCCGCTGGCGGCGCTGCTCGAGGACGCGGCCCGCGGGAGGTTCCCCGACCCGGACGGGCAGGTCGAGCTGCTGCCCGCCGCCGGGGCGGCGGCGGCCGTCGTCGGCTTCACGGCGCACTACGCGATCGCGGCCGACGTGCCAGAGGCGTGGCTGCGGGAGCGGCTTCCGGCAGGCGATCTGCTGGCGCCGCTGAGCGCCCCGTTCCTCGCCGAGCTCGGGCGCACGATCGGCCGCCGCGACGACGGCATCGACGTCGTCCTCGCGGCCGCGGGCCTTGACGGCGAGCCGGCGCTCACCGAGACGGGGGCGGACGCCCATCCACGCGCTGCGCGGGCGTTCGCCCGCCGCGACGACGTGCGCGTGTTCGAGTGCGACGGCGCGGTGGTCACGTTCGGCCGCGGCCTCGCCGGCCGGGCCGAGGTGTCGATCGAGGTCGAACCACGGGCACGCGGCCGCGGCGTCGCCCGGCGGGCGCTCGTCGAGGCGCGGAAGCTGGTCGGGCCGGGTGGCGTCGTCTTCGCCCAGGTCGCGCCCGGCAACGCCGCCTCGCTGCGGGCGTTCCTCCGGGCGGGCTTCGAGCCGATCGGAAGCGAAGCGCTCTTCCTCTGACCGCTTCACGCCGTCCGACGAGACGGTGTACGCTCTCGAGGTTCTCGCCCGCTTCGCCGCCCAGGGATACGGAGACTTCGAGTGGCTCGACCACCGACGTTGGATCCGCCGGCCCGATCCGTTGGCCGTATCGGGCTGACCCGGCCGCGGCGGGCAGCGGTGCTGGCAGCCGCCTGCAGTCTGGCGATGGCCGCAGGGACGGCTCCCGCGCTGGCCGACTCCCCGCTCGGCGCAGTCGCAGCCATCGGCCGCCTGCGCGCACACGTGGGCGTTGCCCGCGGCGTCGTCGCCACCGCGGACGGCGGGCGCACGTGGCGCCTGGAGCGCTACACGAGCCACCGCGTCCACGAGGTGCAGTTCCCCACGGCGAAGATCGGCTTTGCACTGTCACGGCGAGGCGTGCTGGCGACGACGGACGGCGGCACCCACTGGGCCCACCGCGGGCTGCGCACCACGCTCGCCGAGGTGGACTTCCTCGGTCCCCGGGTCGGCTGGGGCCTGGCCAGGGCCGCGGCCGGCCTGAAGGTCGTTCGCACCCGCGACGGCGGCCGCACGTGGGAGGGGCGGGGGGAGCTGGCCCACTCGGTGTGCTTCACGACCGGGGCGGTTGGCTGGATCGGGAAGGGCAGGAAGGTGCTCTTCACCGCCGACGGCGGCGCCACGTGGCAGCTGCAGTTCACACTCGCCCACAGGGCCGGCGAGGCCGTCGTTCACTGCACGCGCGGAGGCAGCGTCTGGGCGCTCTTCACCGACGGCGCTGCGACCAGCCACCAGGCGTATGCCGTCTACGCCAGCTTCGACGGCGGCGCGCACTGGCTTCCCGAGCTGGCCCAGTTCATCCACACCCCCCGCAAGGTGCCCCGCATCGACGATTACCCGGGCCCGTTCGACGTCGTCTCCGCGACCGTGGAGAAGTTCCTCGGCCTGTGCGTGGCGTGCGGGCGCGGCCGGCCGTCCCTGACCGCGACGGCAACCCACGGGCGGGTATGGGTGCACCGCCGGATGTCGGTACCGCGCGGGGTCGGCGACTACGCCCTCATGTTCGTCGACCGGCGCCGGGGATGGGTGGCCGAGGCGGACGGAACGACCACCCGCATCGCACACACCGGCGACGCCGGAGTCAGCTGGTCCCTGCAGTACCTGGGCTG
Organism: Gaiellales bacterium; assembly: GCA_036273515.1. Classification (GTDB taxonomy): domain Bacteria; phylum Actinomycetota; class Thermoleophilia; order Gaiellales; family JAICJC01; genus JAICJC01. The sequence continues at coordinate 48,860 of DASUHM010000034.1, read as the reverse complement.
ACCAGCGGCCTACCCGGGAACCGTCGCGCGCCCGGCGTAGGCGTCCGGGCGGCGGTGGCGCAGGGCGGGCAGGCGCTCGCGGATGTCCGCCAGGGCAGCCATGTCCAGATCGGCGACGATCACGCCGTCGCCGTCGGGGGCCTGGGCGAGCACCGTTCCCCAGGGGTCGATGATCATGCTGTGGCCGTAGCTCGGCTTGTTCAGGCCGCCCGGGTAGCCGTGCTGGCCGGTGGCGAGGACGAACGCCTGGTTCTCGACCGCGCGGGCGCGCAGCAGGAGCTCCCAGTGGGCCATGCCCGTGAGCAGTGTGAAGTTGGACGGGACGGTCAGCACGGTCGCGCCGCCGTCGAGGGCGAGCACGCGGTAGAGCTCGGGGAAACGCAGGTCGTAGCAGACGGTGAGCCCGACGCGGACGCCGTCGATATCGGCGACGACCGGCTGGGAACCCGGCTCGGTGCCGTCGGACTCGCGGTAGCTGATCCCGCCGACGTCGACGTCGAAGAGGTGGATCTTCGTGTAGGCCGCGATCCGGGCGCCGTCGCGGTCGTAGACGATCGAGACGTTGCCGACGCGGTCGCCGTCGCCGAGGATGGCGATGCTCCCGCCGATCAGGTTCACGCGGTGGGCGCGGGCCCAGTCCGACATGACCTCGACCGTGGGGCCGGCGTCGAGCCGCTCGGCCTGGTCGCGCAGGCCGGGGCCGTCCAGCCAGGCGTTCCACTTCTCCGGCAGGAGGACGACGTCCGCGCCCAGGTCGGCGGCCCGTGCCACCAGCGGCGCCATGTCCTCGAGGTTGCGGGCCTTCTCGGCCCGGGCTTGGAACTGGATGCAGGCGGCTCTCACGCCTCGAAGCCTACCCCGGCGTCGCCGGCCTCATCCTGCGCCATGAGCCGGAAGAAGACCACCGAGCAGGCGGCGAACAGGATGGCGGCCTGCTCGACCGCCATCGCGATCGCGCCGAGCTGCTGGTCCTCGAGCGGCGAGATCCCCCACAGGCGCGGGGCGTGGACGTAGAAGCTGTACTGGGGGTGGGTCAGGGCGAGCGCGAGCGCCACCGGCGCGGCGGCGATGAACGCGCCGAACAGGTAGAAGAGCTTCGGCCCCGGCTGCATCCGGCCGGGCGCGAGCACCGGCCACCAGAACACGATCCCGGCGGTCAGGAACACGAGGTGCTCGATGCCGAGGGCCCAGCGGTGCGTGAGCGCGTACCCGTAGACGGCCGGGATGTGGAGCACGTACCAGGCTGCCAGCCAGTAGGCGAGCGCGAACGCCGGCGACGTGACCAGCCGCACCGGGCCGCGGCGCTCGCAGGCGGCGATCATGGCGGCCGACAGGCCGAGCACGAGCAGGGGCGGCGCCCAGTCGGCCAGGATCACGTTCTGGAGCAGGTGGACGGAGAGGAGCGAGGTCAGCGCGATGTGCTCGAGCGGCGAGAGCAGCGCGATCGCGATCAGCGCGAGGCCCGCGGCGAACGACGCGATCTGCCATCTCGGCGTCTCGATCCCACCGCGGCGCCACGAGCGGACGACCACCGCATAGTCGATCGCAGCGATGAGGATGGCGGCGGCCCACGCCGGGTCGGCTTCGATCCGCCAGGGGTCGACCATCGCCGGCCTGTCAGCCTGCGGGGGTGAGCGGCGCCATCGTCAGGCCGAAGCCGGCCAGCTGCTCCCAGTAGAGCTCGGCCCGCTCCTTGTCGCCGGTCCAAACGACGGCCTTGCCGGAGTTGTGGATCGTGTTCGCCATCGCCTGGCCGCGCTCGAACGACACGCCCGGGATGGTGCGCGCGAGCGCGAAGGCGACGCCGTCGAAGGTGTTGTGGTCGTCGTTTCGGACGATCACCATCCACGGCTTGCCGGAGCCCGACCCCGGCCCGGTTCGGCGCGGCTTCTGCTTGCGGACGGGCGGTGCGACCGTCGTCGCCATGGGATCATGGTACCCGCCACCCTGAGGGGTCAGACCCCTTTTGGTGCACGCGATCACGGGTCGGAGGTGGACTGCGCCGCACCAAAAGGGGTCTGACCCCGCTTGGTGCTACCCCGAGCCCCAGCCGCCGCCGCCGGGGGTGCGGATCTCGAGGACGTCGCCGGCGTGCAGGTCGAGGCTGCATTTGGCGGGCAGGCGGCGGCCGTTCAGGATGTTCCGGCCCGGGGAGCCGTCCGCGCCGCCCGCGGCGCCCTTCGGGCCGTGGCGGCGGCGCTCGCTCATGATCCCGAGGCGGCAGTCCTCGAGCACGCGGTAGACGCGCACCACGCCGTCGCCGCCGCGGTTCCGGCCGGCGCCGCCCGTCCCGGGCCGGCGGGCGTAGCGCTCGATCCGCAGCGGGTACTCGCGCTCGAGTGCCTCGATCGGCGTGTTCATCGTGTTCGACATCGCCACGTGCACGCCGCTCGGGCCCGGCCCCGCCGGCGATCCGCCCTGGCCGCCGCCGAGCGTCTCGTAGTAGGTGAACGCCGGGGTGCCGAAGGTGACGTTGTTCATCGTCCCCTGGCCGTGCGCGGGGACGTCGACGGCCCGGCCCATCGCAGACATGACGACGTCGACGATCCGGCTCGACGTCTCCGTGTTCCCGGCCACGACTGCGCCCGGCGAGACGGCGTTCACGAGGCAGCCCTCCGGCGCGACCACGGTCACCGGCGCGAAGGCGCCGCCGGATGCCGGGATGTCCGGGTCGCAGACGGCGCGGACGACGTAGTAGACGGCCGAGCGCGTGACCGAGAGCGGGCAGTTCACGTTCCCGCCCTGCTGCGGGGCGGTGCCTGCGAAGTCGGCGACGAGGTCGTCGCCGGCGATCCGCACCTCGACCTCGATCGGGATGTCGCGCGTGTGGATCCCGTCGCCCTCGATCGCGTCGCGTGCGCGGAAGCTCCCGTCCGGCAGCTCCGCGATCGCCGCCCGGGTGCGGCGCTCGCTGTAGCGGTAGAGCTCGTCCATGCCCTCGACCAGCCGCCGCCGGCCGAGCCTCGCCGCCAGCTCCCGCAGCCGCTCCGCGCCGACCACCATGCACGCCTCCTGCGCGCGCAGGTCGGCCAGCCGCTCCGCCCGCTTGCGCATGTTGGCGACGAGCACGCGGCGCACGTCGGCCGTCAGCTCGACCGGCGGGATGACGACGCCCTCCTGGATCAGCTCGGTCGCTCCGGCCGGCATGCTCGCCGGCTGCATGCCGCCCACGTCGGCGTGATGGGCCCGCGAGCAGACGAGGCCAAGGTCGTCGACGGCCGCGACGAGCGTGATGTCGGGCAGGTGCGTCCCGCCCGTGTACGGGTCGTTCAGGACGTAGACGGCGCCGGGGCGGGGATCGAGCGCGCGCACCGCCGCCACGGCGTCCGGCATCGCGCCGAGGTGGACGGGCATGTGCTCGGCCTGGGCGACCATGCGCCCGTCCGGGTCGAAGAGCGCCGTCGAGCAGTCGCGCCGCTCCTTGATGTTGGCCGAGTGGGCCGAGCGCACGAGCGCCGCTCCCATCTCCTCGGCAACGCCGCGCAGCGACGCGGCCAGCACCTGCAGCGCGGCCGGATCGATCATCGCGTCACCCTCCAGGAGCCGTCGCCGCCGCGCCGCGCCGTCCAGCCGTCGGCCACCCACAGCGTCGCCCCCTCGAGCGGCACAGACGCCGGCCCACGCACCGCGGGAACGCGGCCGGCCCGGTCGAGCTCGTAGGCTGCGCCGGGCGCGACCACCGAGGTGCGCACGCTCGTGACCTCGATCTCGGCATCGGGGTCGTCGAACCCGTAGCGCTCGCGGTGGCGGGCGTGGAAGCGGGTCGCGAGCGACGCGCGAGGCCGCAGCGCGACGGTCAGCTCGTGGGCCTGGCCGCGGTAGCGCAGGTCGCACTCGACCTCGACGGAGCCGCCCCGAGGCGCCCGCGGCGGATCCGGGAAGTCCGAGACGAACCGCTCCAGCGGCGCCATCACGCTCTCCACCGCCGAGCGGCGCCGCTCGCCGGCGGCGATCCCGAGCGCCGAGAGCACGCCACCCGCGGCCGGCACGACGACGGCGCGCATGCCCAGGCGGTCGGCCACGTCGCACGCGTGCAGCGGCCCGGCCCCGCCGAACGCGACCAGGTCGAGCTCGCGCGGGTCGTGGCCCTGCTCGACGCTGACGACGCCGATGGCGCGCACCATCTCGGCGTTCGTGACCGCGACGACGCCCTCCGCGGCGGCGCGCAGGTCGGCGAAGCCGCCCGCCACCTCCTCCATCGCGGCGCGCGCGGCGGCGACGCCCAGCCGGAGGCCGCCCGCGAGCGGCACGTCGGGGTCGAGCCGGCCCAGGATGAGGTTGGCGTCGGTGACCGTCGGCAGCTCGCCGCCGCGGCCGTAGCAGGCCGGCCCGGGATCGGCCCCCGCGCTCTGCGGCCCCACCCGCAGCGCCCCGCCGGAATCGATCCAGGCGACGCTGCCGCCGCCCGCCCCGACCGTATGGATGTCGAGCTGCGGCAGCCGCAGCGGGAGGCCGCCCACCCGTCGCTCGGCGCTCCGCCCCGCCACGCCGTCGCGGATCAGGCACACGTCGGTGGACGTGCCGCCCATGTCGAAGCTGATGGCGTCGCGGATGCCGGAGGCGACCACCGCGGCGACGCCGCCCGCCGGGCCGGACAGCAGGAGCCGGGCCGGATGCCCGGCCGCCTCCTCCAGGTCGCACACGCCGCCGTTCGACTGCATCACGGCGGGCGCCGGCAGCCCCTCCGCCTCGGCGGTGGCCGCCAGCCGGCGCAGGTACCGCCCCGCGACCGGGCCGAGGTAGGCGTCGGCGATCGTGGTCGACGCGCGCTCGAACTCGCGAAACTCGGCCGCCACCTCGTGCGACGCGACCACGTGGACGTCCGGCAGCGCCTCGCGCAGCGCGGCGGCCACGGCCTGCTCGTGGGCGGGGTCGGCGTAGGCGTGGAGCAGGCAGACGGCGGCCGCCTCGACCCGCTCGCGCCGCAGCCGCCGGGCGGCCGCTGCCACCGACCCCTCGTCGAGCGGCTCGATCACCCCGTCCGGCCCCATGCGCTCGTCCACCTCGGCCGTCACCTCCGCCAGCGGCGCCGGCGGCGCGACCTCCGGCCGGTACAGGTGCGGCCGCGCCTGCCGGCCCAGGGCGGGCACGTCGGCGAAGCCGCGGGTGGCGACGTAGGCGGTGCGGGCACCGCGGCGCTCGAGCATCGCGTTCGTCGCGACCGTCGTGCCGTGGCCGAAATGGGCCACGGCTCCGGCGCCGATCCCGGCGCGCTCCAGGGCAACCCGGACGCCCTCGATCACGCCCTCGGCGGGGTCGGCGACGGTCGTCGCGACCTTGGCCGTGACGAGCCGCCTCCCGGCGATCAGGGCGACGTCGGTGAACGTGCCGCCCACGTCGACTCCCACGATCGCGCGCATGCCGGGCAGAGGATACGCGCTCCCGGCCGACCCCTTTCGGACACCGGCGCCCACGATTATGCTGCGTCGATGGACGTTGCCCGCCACCACTCCGCCGAACGCACGCCGGGGGCGCGGGGGGTCACGTTCGGGCGCGCCCAGAAGGAGCGCATCGCGCTCGTCATGAACGTCTACCGGCGCCTCTTCGCCGTCAGCGCCGGGCTGACCGGCGACGACCTGCGCCGCCTGGGCTCGCAGGCCCTCGACCGGATCGCGGCCTGGTCGCCCGCGCTGCTCGAGGAGATCGACGGGATCGCCCACGGCAGCGGCTTCGAGGTCGAGCTGATCGGCGCGCTGAACGCGCGCACCGAGCTGCTCGCGGCATCGGCAGGCGAGTGCTCGACCATCGCCTGCCTCGGCACCGCCACCGCCTCGGGAAGCGCCTTCGGCATCCAGACGTGGGACTGGCACGAGGAGCTGCGCGAGGGCTGGCTCGTCTGGACGATCGACCACGCCGACGGGCGCCGGGTCGAGACGGTCACCGAGGCGGGCATCGTCGGCAAGATCGGCGTGAACGGCTCCGGCGTCGGCGTGCTCCTGAACATCCTCGGCCACCACGACGACCACCCGCCCGTGGCCGTGCCGGTGCACGCGCTGTGCCGGCGGGTGCTGGACGAGGCCGACGGCGCCGTCGCCGCCCTCACGATGGCCGCGAGCGCGACGATGTCGGCGTCCTCCGCCGTCACGATCGTGGCCGACGACGCCGACGGCGGCGTGGCCTGCACGGTCGAGGTGTCGCCGGCCGGCCCCGGCTTCGTGATGCCGGACGAGCGCGGCGTGCTCGTCCACACGAACCACTTCCTCGCCGATCCCGGCCGCCAGGCCGACACGATGGTGCGCGAGGCGCCGGACACGCTCCTGCGGCTCGATCACGCCCGCCGCCGCGTGGCCGCGATCGAGGGGCCGATCGACACGGAGGACGTGCTCGAGGCGATGGACAGCCACCGCGGCGGCGCCGGGGCGATCTGCTGCCATCCCGCCCAGGGCGCCGTCTTCGGCGACCGCTGGACGACGCTCGCGACGGTGGTCGTCGAGCCGGCCCGGGCCGAGCTGCGCGTGTCGGCAGGCGGGCCCTGTCAGAGAGCGGCGGCCTCGACGGCCGCAGCGGCCGCGAAGCAGTGATCCTCGCGCCAGGGCAGCGCCGCCAGCTGGACCCCGGCCGGTAGGCCCGCGTCGTCGCGGCCGCAGGGCACGCTCACCGCCGGCCAGCCGAGCATGTTGAAGACCACCGTCAGCCCGCACATCGCGTACGTCACGTCCATCTCCGGATGGCCGGCGTACGGGATGGTGAGAGCGTCGGTGAGCGGCGGCGTCTGCGCCTGGGCCGGCGACGCGATCACGTCGATTCCGGCGGCGCGCACCTTCTCGAGCATCCTCCCGGCATACTCGAGCCGGTACTGGCCGGTCGCGGCGAACGGGACGGCGGCCATCCCGTCGGAGAGGGCGAGGTCGCGGGCGACATCCGGGCCGATCTCGTTCCTGCGGGCCGGCCAGAACTCCTGCAGCGTGGCAGCGCCCTCGGGGATGAACGGGTCGCCCTCGCCCATCGGCGTCGGCCACTCGAGGTCGATCTCGACGATCTCGGCGCCGGCATGGGCGAGCGCGTCGACGGCCCGGCGCACCCGGGCGACGATGTCGCCCGCCGTGTGCTCGAAGAAGTAGCGCTCGGCCACGCCGACCCGCATCCCGCGCAGGTCGCCCGAGAGCCCCTCGCTCCAGCGCTCGACCGGTACCGCGGGCACGCGCGCGTCGCGCGACGGGGGGCCGGCCATGGCCTCGAGCTGGAGGGCGCAGTCGCGCACCGTCCGCGCCATCGGGCCGCAATGGTCCAGCGTTGTGCAGAGCGGGCGCACGCCGGCCAGGCTGACGCGGCCGTAGGTCGGCTTCAGGCCGACGACGCCGCAGCACGAGGCGGGGCAGCGGATCGACCCGCCGGTGTCGGTGCCGGGCGCCGCCGCCACCATCGCGGTGGCGAGCGCGACGCCGGAGCCGCCGCTCGACCCACCGGGAACGCGGGTCGGGTCGTGCGGGTTGCGGCACGAGCCGAAGTGCGGGTTCTGGGTGGTCGTCCCCCAGGCGAGCTCGTGCGTGGCGAGCTTCGCGACCGTGATCGCGCCCGCGGCCGCCAGCCGCTCGACGGCCTCGGCATCACGGGCGGGGACGTTGTCGCGGTACAGGGCGCTCCCGTAGGTCGTCCGGTCGCCGGCCGTGTCGATCAGGTCCTTCCAGCCCACCGGCACGCCCAGCAGCAGCCGGTCGCCCGGCGCATCCCCGCGGGCGAGCGCCGCGTCGATCGCGGCCGCCTCGCGCAGGGCGCGCTCCTCGGTGACCAGCCAGACCGCCCCCCAGGAGTCGGCGCGGACGCGGTCGAGCGCACCCTTTGCCACCTCGGTCGCCGAGACGCGGCGGGCGCGGACGGCGGCGGAGATCTCCCAGCCGGGCGCGTCGAGCAGGCCGGTCACGCGGTCGCCGCCGGCAGCCGGTCGGCGCGGAAGCGAGCGGCCTCGGGCGGCAGCGGACGGCCCGAGGCCATATCGGCCATCAGGCGTCCCAGGAGTGGCCCAAACTTGAAGGCATGGCCGCTGTCCCCGCCACAGACGATCACGCCGTCGATCCTATCGAGAACGAAGTCGCCGTCGGGTGACATGGTGTACAGGCAGGCCTCGGCGTGGATCGGGCGCGGGTCGAGCCCGGGGAAGGTGGCGCGCACGTCGGCGGCGAGGCGGTCGAGGAGCGCCGGGTCGATCGGGCGGTCGCCGCGATCGGGATCCCACACGCCCGGTTGGGCGCCGTCCTCGCCCACCTTGTAGCCGACGCCGGGGGCGATCAGGCCGTAGTGCAGGCGGCGGTCGGAGGCGCCGTGGTCGATCACGGACGGCCGGGTGTCCGGCGCCCCGGCGAAGTAGGCGACCTGCTCGATCCGGGGCGACAGCGGCAGCCCGAACATCGGCCCGAGCCACGAGCCGAGGCAGGCGCAGATCACGTCGGCGTCGAGCTCGCGGGGGTCGGCCACCGTGACGCCCTCGCGCACGTCGATGCCCTCGGCGAGCGCGCGCAGCGCCTCGTCGGCCATGACCGCGCCGGCCTCCTCGTCGTAGAGCACCGGCCCCTCGAAGCGGGCCTCGGGGAAGAGGGCGCTCGCCTCGGACGGCTCCAGCCAGCGGTAGGCCTCGCCGCAGGCCTCGAGCGCGGCGGCGTGCAGCTCGACGCCCGAGCCGTACTCCAGCAGACCGGTATTGCGGAGCACGCCCGGGTCGAGCCGCTGCCACTCCTCGATCGCGCGCCGGGCCAGGTGCACGTAGTCCGTGTGCCGGTAGCTGCGCCGGTAGATGCGCGAGCGGCCGGGCGAGGAGCCCAGCCGCGAGCCGATCCGGTCGCGCTCGTAGACCGTGACGGCGAAGCCGTCCTCGCGCAGCGCGCGGGCGGCCGAGAGGCCGACGACGCCGGCCCCAACCACCGCTGCCCGATCAGGCAGCCGGCGCCACCATCTTCGCGAGCTCACCCGACTGGTAGAGCTCGGTCACGATGTCGCAGCCTCCCACCAGCTCCCCGTCGATGAAGAGCTGCGGGATCGTCGGCCAGCCGGACTGGGCCGAGAGCTGCTCGCGGATGCGCGGATCCGGCAGGATGTCCATCGCCGCGTAGTCGGCGCCCGTCGCGTCGAGAATCTGGACGGTGCGGGCCGAGAACCCGCAGCGCGGCATGTCGGGGGTGCCCTTCATGAACAGCATGACCCGGTTTCGCCGGATCGCGTCATTGAGCTCCTCGCGGATCTGCTCTTCGGTGACGATCATCTAGACCTCCGTTGTGATCTGCAACGCGTGGATGGTGCCGTCCGAGATGAGGTGCTGCACCGGCGCGTACACCAGCTTGTGCTGCTCGATCAGCGACTTGCCCTCGAAGCGGTCGGACCGGACGCGCGCGGACAGGTGGTCGCTGCCCGAGAACGCCGACACCTCGACCTCTCCGCCGGGGAACGCTCCCTCCAGGAGCTCGCGCACTTGATCGGTCAACTGCATGTACCTGGAGATTACCCTCCGCAGACCCAGCGCTCACCCAGCTCTTAGCCTGGTTGCCTATCCTTGAGGCAGTTCCGACACTGGCGCTCCGAGGAGGGCGCATCATGTACTTCTACCTCTTGCTCGCAATCCCGCCGCTCGTCGCCGGCCTCCTGGCCCAGGCGTGGGTGCGGCGGACATTCACCGAAGCCTCCAAGGTGCAGGCCGTCTCCGGCCTCACCGGCGCGCAGGTCAGCCGGCGCATGCTCGACGAGGGCGGCCTCACGAGCGTCAGCGTCGAGGGCATCTCCGGCGAGCTCTCCGACCACTACGACCCGCGCACGAAGACCATGCGGCTCTCACAGCCCGTGGGCGGATCGAACTCGGTCGCCGCGGTCGCCGTGGCGGCCCACGAGACCGGCCACGCGTTCCAGGACGCCCGCCACGAGGCCGGGTTCCGGTTCCGCGGCGCGCTCGTCCCGGCGACGGGATTCGCCTCCCAGGCCTGGTTCCCGATCTTCCTGATCGGCCTCTTCATGGGCGTCACGAACCTGGCGCTGCTCGGCGTGGCGCTGTTCGCCGCGATCGTGCTCTTCCAGCTGGCCACCCTGCCGGTCGAGTTCGGCGCCAGCCGCAAGGCGATGGCGATGCTGACGACCTCGGGCGTGATCAGCCAGGCCCAGACGCCGGTCGCCCGCAAGGTGCTGACCGCCGCCGCGCTGACCTATGTCGTGGCCACGCTGGCTGCGATCTGGCAGCTCGCGATCCTGCTGCTGCAGGCGCGGCGGTAGTACGGGCTTGGGGCCGGGCCCCGCTTCGGGCGGGGCCTGGCCCCAAGCGTTTCGCTGCTACGGCGAGCTGTTCTCCCGCCGGGTCAGGAACGCATCAATCGTGACCCGGGACGTCTTCCTCGTGCCGGCATTCACGATCTTGATCGTGTGCGTCCCGTCCGACGCCCAGCCGTACTTGTAGACGACGACCCGGTTCTTCGACGTCGCGTTGTGGGTATTGACCGTGGTCTTCAGCACACCGTCGATGTACACCTTGGCGGAGCCATGGTTGGCATCCTCGTCCGTCACCCAGGCTATCGCCTCACAGTTGCAGGTGTACGAGGCCGAGGCATTCTTGGCCGTGGAGTACTTGGCCGTTCCGCCGTAGGCGCCGGCGAAGGTCGAGGTCGTCCATGTTCCCGTGTAGGTCGCGGCGGTCTGCTGGACACTCGCGAGGCCGAAGGTTGTCGACGTGGCGGCACCGCCGCACGCGACGGAGACGGTGTACTGGTTGCCGATCAGGAGATTCAGGGTCGTCGACGTCGGCGTCCCTGAGAACGCGGTGGTCGCTGTACCACCGTTCACAGACTCGAACACGGTGTAGGTCGATCCGGCCTTACACGTCCCAGGCACCCACGACACCAGGTACGGGTCCGTTGGGCTCGCGTCGGCACTCAACACCGATGGCACCACGAACTGCGCGGCAACGGAGCTCGGCGATCCTGCCGGCGGCGGAGGAGCAGGGACCTTGATCGTTACCGACGCACCGGCCGGGGTGGCACTGCTCACCGTAATCACGACTCCCTCGGGTGTGGTCCAACTGCCACCGACCGAGAGCGCCTCGTTGTAGAACGATCCGTCTGGCGTCATATCGAGGAGGTCGGAGCCATCCGATCCGTCCGCTGGCTGAGGCATATGGATCTCGACACCGTCGGTGACACCGGGATACGCGGACAGATACGAGTCCTGGTTGAGCGGCTGTCGATAATCCAACCAGTACGTATTCCCGCCGGCGGTGATCTTTACAGCCTGTACAGCGGATGAGAGCTGTTCGAGGGGCGAGATCGTGAAGGTCTGCGTGCCGGTCGCCGCCGTCGCAACTCTGCCCTGCATCCACCCCAGGTTCTGCTTCTGCTCGGCGTTGAACTGGCCCGGGGTGGACGTGAAGCAGCAGTTCCCCATGTCGTCCCATGTGTCGCCGTACTCTGAGAACGCATCGCAGACGGACGAAAAAGGCACGAAGATCGAGGGGTTCGTCGGGTCGTGACAGGTGAGCGAGTGTGAGTGCCAGAGCCCGAGGTTGTGGCCAAGCTCGTGGGTAGTCACGCGAGTGTCCATGTAGCCGTAGATCCACGTGATGCGACCGCTGACCTCACCCTGACCCGCCCAGACGTTGCATCCCGGAGTGCCGATCGGGATGTAGATCATCTCGTGGTCGTAGCTCGCCGGCGAGTATCCCTGCGCAGTCGCGGCTGCCTCAGCTTCGAGCTCGATCTGCCCCAGGTCGCAGGTCGTCCCACCTTGGGTCGGATCGGCGATCGTCATCCAGGGGGTGGCGGTCGCCGAGAGCCCCAACTGGCCGTAGCTGGTGCCGTTGTACCAAGCGTTGTCGGCAGATCCGACCTGTGCAGTCGCCTGGGCGGGGGTCATGGAATCGGGCGCCGTCCAGTCGACCATCATTATCAGGACGGACTGCGTGCCGCTCGCCACCGGCGCAACCGCGGATCCGGTGGTCACAACGCTCTGAACGGCCAGGCCGTCTTTGGAGGTCGTCCCCGTAACGCGGATCCGGCGACCAGGTCGTATGTGTGGGATGTGGCTGAATCTGAGGCGAACCAACCCTGACGCGGAGCGGAGGTAGTACAGCGTCGCATCGGGCCGATCGGCCCCAGGCTTCGTATCTGAGTGGATCACAGTGAACACGCCTTGATCCGAGGAGACGGAGGCCCATGCCGTAACCGAGCCGAGCCCCGTCATTGCGACTGCCAAGCCGAACGCTGGCACGAACAACCGGCGCAGGCGTTCGTACCCAGGCTCAAGAGGGCGGATACGTGCGTGCATGACGTCTCCTCGGAAAAGACGATGCCGGTCCAGAACCCGGCCCAGCGTGAAGTCGCACGAAGCTATCAACGTCAGGTGCCCGACGCAACACCTCTTGAGTGATCCGCGTATCGACTACCCGTACGGGTAGTGTCATTGCGCGAGAATGCCCAAGACACCGGGGCCTGCCCCGCACGAATGGCGAGGCGGCCCCGGCCAGTTGCGTTACGGCCTACGAACTGCGCCCGGACGAGACCATCGTCTCGTCCTCGGCCTGACGCTCGGGCCCGTCCTCTCGCACCGGCTCGGTGCGGGTCGCGCGCGGCGTCGTGCTCGTCGTCCGAACGACGGAGCGCCGCTCGAGCAGGCCCTGGGCCTGCGCGCCGAGGTAGATGGCGAGCGCGCCCGGACCGTAGAAGTCGGCGATCCAGCGCGCGGCCGTCTTCCACTCGCTCCCCGGCAGCGGCGAGAACACGTGCGACGACCACGTCGAATGCAGCGTCGGCCCGATCACGAGCCAGACGCCGGCAGCGACAGCGACGAGGCCGGCCAACCAGCCGACCGCGCGGCTGCGCACGGTCATGAGCAGGCCGGCGGCGAACAGGGCGATGCCGGGCGCGAGGCTCAGGAGCCAGTGGTCGTTCGTGAACAGCCACTTCGACGACGTGTCGAACCCGAAGCTGAAGTACGGCCCCACCAGCGGGGCCAGGAATACCCAGGCGCCGAGCACCATCAGGAGCACGGCCGGGGCGATCACGGCGGGAGTCCACCCCCGGGTCTCCGCTGCGGGAGCGGGCGTCTCGTAGTCCTCGGAAGCGGGTCGGAATCTGCGGAACATGTGCACCTCCTTGCGAACCCCGTTCATTCCCGAAAGGCCGCTCTCGCAACCGTCTCCTGGTACCATCGCGACGCGATGGCGCTGCCGCTCGAACCGCCCGTGATGCCGCAGCTGGCGCGCTCGTCCGGCGAGCTTCCCGACGGCGACGGCTGGCTCTACGAGCCGAAGCTGGACGGGTTCCGCGCGGTCGTGTTCGTCGACGGGAGCGACCTCTTCGTCCAGTCGCGCAACGGCAAGACGCTCGGGCGCTACTTCCCCGAGCTGCGCTTCCCGGAGGGCCGCTACATCCTCGACGGCGAGCTCGTGATCCGCGCCGACGGCGGCGGGGAGAATTTCGAGGCGCTGCAGGAGCGCATCCATCCCGCGGCCTCGCGGGTCGCCCGCCTCGCCGAGGAGATGCCGGCGATGTTCGTGGCGTTCGACATCCTCGCCCGCGACGACAAGTCGCTGCTCGACGCGCCCCTCACGGAGCGCCGCGCGATGCTCGAGGAGGTCGTCGGGGAGCCGGTGGAGCTGATCCCCTCGACCGCCGACCGGGGCGAGGCCGAGCCCTGGCTGCAGACGGCCGAGGGCGTGATCGCCAAGCGCGCCGACGCGCCCTACAAGCCCGGCGAGCGGGTCGGGATGGTGAAGGTGAAACGGGTGCGCACGATCGACTGCGCGGTCGTGGGCTGGCGCCCCGGCAAGGCCGAGGGCACCGTCGGCTCGCTGATCCTGGGGCTCTACGACCCGGACGGCAAGGTGTACGTCGTCGGGCACACGTCAGGCTTCACTGCCAAGTACGCCCGGGAGCTGGTCGGCATCGTCACGCCCCACGAGACGGGCGAGCACGGCGCCTCGGAGCCGAACCGCTGGAGCGCCGACCGCGACCGTGAGTGGCGCGGCCTGCGCCCCGACCTGGTCGCGGAGGTCAGCTTCGACCACAAGAGCGGCCATCGCATCCGCCACGGCGCCCGCCTGCTGCGGTTCCGCGACGACAAGCGCGCCGAGGAGTGCGCGCTGGAGCAGCTCGAGCGCTAGATGGTCGATTCCGCGCCCCGGCCCGCCTGGACGTGAGGCTGTTGGCGGGGGTTTGGAGCGCTCGCGGTGCTGCGGCTGCACGGCGGCGTGGAATCAACCATCTCGCGCGCCGCTCAGGCGGCTCTCATACGAGACCCGTACCGTGGCCGCGTGCGCGTCCGCCGCTTCACCCGCTCCGAGCTCGCCACCCACTGGGTGCTCGCGCTCAGCGTGCTCACGATGATCGCGACCGGGCTCGCGCTCGGCATCAACATCTACCACTCGGCGGTCTTCCCGATCCACGTCGGCAGCGTGTTCGCGCTCGCCGCCGGGCTCGTGCTCATCGCGATTGCCGGCAACCGGCGGGCGCTCGCCTCCTCGGCCCGCGACCTGCGCACCATCGACGACGACGACCGGCGCTGGTTCGCCTGGGCGCCGCGGGCGGCTCTCCGCCTGGGCGGCGATCCGCCGCCGGTGGGCCGGTTCAACGCCGGCCAGAAGGCGAACGCGATCCTGACCACGCTGTTCCTCTCGACCGTGACCGCGTCCGGGCTCTACCTGTGGGCGAAGGTGCACGGCCTCGTTTCGAACTCGAACATCGACGGCGCGGTACACAACCTGTCGGCGGCGGCGATCATCGTCCTCGTCTCGGGGCACCTGTACATGGCCGTCCTGAACCCCGCCACCCGGGCCGCCCTGGGCGGCATCGTCACCGGCCGCGTCGACGCCGAGTGGGCGGCCGACCACCACCCCGCCTGGACGCCGGACGAGCCGCCGGAGGAGGGGCTCATCCGTCCGTGAGCAGCTCGAGCACCGCCTCGGGCTCCTTGAACGGCGGCACCAGGTAGGCCCCCGCGGCCAGGTCGCGCACCGACGCGAGCAGGTCGCGCGCCACCGCCATCCCCTCGCGGGCCGCCTCGGCGCCGGCCAGGTCGAGCCGGTCGAGCACGTCCGAGGGGACGCTGATGCCGGGGACCTCGTTGTGCAGCCGTAGCGCCAGCGCGTGGCTTCGCACCGGCCAGACGCCGACGATCAGCGGCACCGCCGGCGGGCCGCCGAGCCGCTCCAGGAAGCGCTCCAGCTGGCTGGCGTCGAAGAGCACCTGGGTCATCGCGAAGCGGGCACCGGCCGCGATCTTGGCGGCGAACCGCTCGATCTCCCAGTCGGGATCGTCCGCGACCGGGTTCACGGCCACGCCGACGTGGAAGCTGGTGGCGTCGTCGATCGCCTTGCCGGCGTAGTCGACGCCCGAGTTGAGCGCGGTCATGAGCCGGGTGAGGCCGATCGCGTCGACCTCGTAGACCGCCTCGGAGCCGTGCGGGGCGCCGGACGGGGGCGGGTCGCCGGTCACGGCGAGCACGTTTCGGATCCCCACGGCGTGCGCGCCCAGCAGCATCGACTCGATCCCGCGCACGCTGGCGTCGCGCGGCGTCACGTGCGGGATCGTCTCGGTGCCGACCTGCTGCTCGATCAGGGCGGAGGCGATGAGCGCGTTCATCCGCGCCCGCGCGAGCGGGTTGTCGTTCACGTCGAAGACGTCCACGCCGCCGGCCGCCGCCAGGCCCCGCGCCGACGCGATCAGACGCTCGACGTTGCCGCCCTTGGGCGGGTCGAGCTCGACCGAGACGACGAACTCACCCCGGCGCAGCTTGCCCTCGAGCAGCGTCTCGGTCTCCTCCGACTCGGCCCTGATCGGCAGCTCGCGCTCGACCAGCTGCAGCGCCACGGCAGGCGGCCGCTGCTCGCTCACGGCCCGGCGGATGGCGGCCACGTGCTCGGGCGTCGTGCCGCAGCAGCCGCCGATCAGCACCGCCCCAAGCTGGAGGGCGTGGGCGGCGTACTCGCCGAAGTACTCCGGGCTCGCGTTCGGGTAGACGAGCCGCCCGGTCGACACGTTCGGCATGCCGGCGTTCGCCTGCGCCGTCAGCGGCAGGTCGGTCGCAGCCCGCATGCTCTCGAGCCCGGCCAGGACGGTCTGCGGCCCCAGGCTGCAGTTCACGCCCACCGCGACCGGCTTGAGCTCGGCGAGCGCCGCCGGGACATCCGCCGCGGCGACCCCCGCGACCGTCTCGGCGTCGTCGCCGACCGTCACCTGCGCGATCAGCGGCAGCGGCGCGACCGCGCGCGCCGCACGGGCGGCGATGAGGAGCTCCTCGAGCGACGTGAACGTCTCGAGCACGAAGAGATCGACGCCGCGGCCCTCGAGCGCGGCCGCCTGGGCCGAGAACGCCTCCGCCATCTGCTCGGGCGCGATCGTGCCGGGCGCCGCGCCGAGCGGGCCGATCGAGCCGCCGATGAGCACGTCGCGGCCGGCCACCTCGCGGGCCTCGCGGGCCAGCTTCACGCCGGCCTGATTGATCGCCTCGAAGCGGTCGTCGAGCTTGTGCGGGGCCAGCTTGGCCGGGTTCGCGCCGTAGGTGTTCGTCAGGATCAGGTCGGAGCCGGCGCGGATGAACGCAACGTGCAGCGCCACCACCTGTTCCGGCGCGATCAGGTTCGCCTCTTCCGGGCAGCGGGCGCGGACGACCGCCGTCTGGAGCAGCGATCCCATGCCGCCGTCGGACACGAGCGGCTCGACTCCGAGGCGTTGCAGCGTCCGGGCCATAGGCCGGGAGTGTACGAGGGCGTAGAGTTCGGGCGGAACGTTTGCCGGGGAGCCTCCGCGGAGGCTGAGAGGGCGCGCCCGCGCGCCGACCCGCGAACCTGATCTGGGTCATGCCAGCGAAGGGATGCAAGCCATGGTGAGCGCGACCCCCGGCGGCATCGAGCTTTCGGGAGTGAGCAAGCGGTTCGGCGACCTGGTCGCCCTCGACGACGTGTCCCTGCGTGTGCCCGCCGGCGGTGTCACCGGCATCGTGGGGCCGAGCGGGTGCGGCAAGTCGACGCTGCTCGAGATCGTCGCCGGCCTCGAGGAGCCCACCGCCGGGACGGTGGCGGTGGAGGGCGCGAGCGCCGCGCCGGCCCGGCTGGAGCGGTGCGCGCTCATGCCGCAGAGCGACCTGCTGCTGCCGTGGCGCGACGCCCTGGGGAACGCCAGCGTCGCGCTCGAGAACGCCGGCCGGGGCCGCCGCCGGGCCAGGGCCGAGGCGGCGCCGCTGTTCGCGCGGCTGGGCCTCGACGGGTTCGAGCGCCGCCGCACGTGGGAGCTCTCCGGCGGGATGCGCCAGCGGGTGGCGTTCGCACGCACGCTCCTGGCCGGCAAGGACGTGCTCCTCCTGGACGAGCCGTTCGGGGCGCTCGACGCGATCACGCGGGCGGAGCTGCAGGCCTGGCTGCGCGACGCGCTGCACGCCGAGCCGCGCACGACCGTGCTCGTCACCCACGATGTCGAGGAGGCGCTGCTCGTGTGCGACCGGATCGCCGTCATGTCGGCCCGCCCGGGGAGGGTGGTGCTCGCGCTGGACGGCGGCTTCGGCGGCGGGGAGCGGGCCGAGACAATCGCGTCGGAGCCCTTCCTGGAGGCACGTGGCCGGGCGCTCGAGGCGCTGCGGTGAAGCACGTCCGCGCCCATGCCGCCTGGATCGTCGTGCTCGTGGCGCTCATCGCCGCGTGGCAGGCGTGGGTGCGGTTGCGGGGCGTCCCCCAGTACGTGCTGCCCGCGCCGACCGACGTCGCCCGCACGCTGTGGGACGAGCGCGGCCCGCTCGCCTCGGCCGCCGGCGTCACCGCCCGCGAGATGCTGGCCGGGTTCGCCCTCGCGCTCGGCTTCGGCCTGGCGGCGGCGGTTGTCCTGCACGCGTCGCCGACGCTGCGGCGGGCGGTCTACCCGCTGCTGGTCGCGTCGCAGAGCGTCCCCGTCGTCGCGATCGCCCCGATCCTCGTGATCTACCTGGGCTTCGGCCTCGCCCCCAAGCTCGTGATCGTCGCGCTCGTCTGCTTCTTCCCCGTCACCGTCGCCGCCCTGGACGGCTTCCGCTCCGTCGACCCGGAGCACGTGCGGGTGATGCGGACGCTGCGGGCGTCGCGGACGGCCATCTTCCGCCGCGTCGAGCTGCCCTGGGCGCTCCCGTCGATCTTCACGGGCATGCGCGTCGCCGCCTCCTACGCGGCTGTCGCCGCCCTCTTCGCCGAGTACGCCGGCTCCGGCTCGGGGCTGGGCGACGCGATGCGCGAGGGCACCGCCCAGTACGACGCGCCGCTCGTCGGCGCCGCGGTGGTCGTGCTCGCCGCGCTCGCGCTGGCGCTGTTCGGGGCGGTGACGCTGATCGAGCGCCTGACTATCCCGTGGGCGCGGCGGGTAGAGTGATCACTCCAAACCGTTTGCCGGGGAGTCCCGAACGGGGCTGAGAGGGCGCACGAGCGCCGACCCGCGAACCTGATCTGGGTCATGCCAGCGAAGGGATGCAAGCCATGCGTTACCCACTCGCCCTCCTCGCCGTCCTCGTGCTCGCCGGCTGCGGCGGAAGCTCCGGCGCCGCCACCACGAGCGGCCAGGTCACCGATGTCAGCCTTGCGCTCGACTGGTACCCGAACGCCGACCACGTCGGCGTCTACACCGGCATCGACCGCGGCTTCTTCGGCCGCGCCGGCCTCGCCGTCACCCCGCACGCCCCGTCGGACGTCTCCGACCCGATCCGGCTGGTCGCGGCCGGCACGACCGATCTCGGCATCGACTACGAGCCGGAGCTGTTCTACGCACAGCAGGAGCATATCCCGGTGGTCGCGGTGGCATCGGTCGCCCCCGAGGCGCTGAGCTCGATCATCGCGTCCGGCGCGAGCGGCGTCAGCTCGCCGGCCGACCTGCGCGGCAAGACGATCGGGGTCGACGGCTCGAACAGCACGACGGCGTTCGTCGACACCGTCCTTCGCCACTCCGGCGTCGACCCGTCCGACGTCCACCTCGAGAACATCCACTTCAACCAGGTGCCGGCGCTGCTCCAGCATCGCGTCGACGCCGTCGCCGGCGTCTTCCAGAACATCGAGGGGATCCAGTTCGCCAGGGAGGGGCTGCACCCGGTCGTGTTCCCGTACGACCGCTACGGCGTCCCCGGCTACGACGAGCTGGTCATCGTCGCGAACGCGAACACGCTGCACGACGACTCCGGCTACCGGCGCACCGTCGCCAGGTTCGTGACGACGCTGGCGACGGCCACCCGGTGGGCGCAGAAGCATCCCGCGGCCGCCACGCAGGTGATGGTGGGGCACGCCTACCGCGACTACAAGGGCACGATCCGCGCCAGCGTCCCGGCGACGCTCAAGCTGCTTCGCACCGGGCCGCTGGACGCGGCCGCGTGGCAGCGGTTCGGCGACTGGATGTACCGCTCCGGGCTGCTCAAGTCGAAGCCGGACGCATCGGCGCTCGTCGCGCGTCCCTAGACTTCGAGTCGTGGCCGAGTCCCTCAAGGGCAAGCTGCTGATCGCGGCCCCGCTCCTCGTCGACCCCAACTTCCACCGCACCGTCGTGCTCGTGATCGAGCACTCCGTGGAAGGTGCGCTGGGGGTCGTCCTCAACCGCCCGACCGAGCTGCCCGTGGCCGACGCGGTGCCGGAGCTGGCCGATCTCGACGACGGGTGGGTGTTCGCGGGCGGGCCGGTGCAGCCGCAGGCCGTGATCGCGCTCGCCGAGTACGCCGGCCCGCCGCCCGACGGCGCGGTGTGCGGCCCGATCGCGCCCATCGGCGTCGAGTCCGACATGGACGCCCTCGCCGACGAGGTGACGCGGGTGCGGGTCTACGCCGGCTACTCGGGCTGGGGCGAGGGCCAGCTCGAGGGCGAGCTGGAGGAGGACGCATGGTTCGTCGAGCCCGCGCTCCCGGGCGACGTGTTCTGCGCCGACGCGGAGGAGCTCTGGAGCCACGTCCTCGAGCGCAAGGGCGGCGAATACCGGCTCGTGGCTCGGATGCCCGAGGATCCCGGCCTCAACTGATTCCCGCCGTACCGCCGGGCCAGATGATCGATCCCACGCCCCCGCGCCTGGACGTCAGGCTGTCGGCGGGGGTTCGGGTCGCTGGTGGGGCTGCGCCTCGGCGTCTGCGTGATCGCAGACGCCTCGGACCGCAACCGCCCAGGACCCACAGAGGCGTGGGATCAATCATCTAGTATCTCGACGGCCAATGGCGACGACCACCACCGCCGTCCCGCTCCACCTCAGCTCCCCGCCGATGGAGGGCGGCGACGTGGCCCAGGCGCAGCGACTGTTGCTGCACAACCCGTTCGGGACGTTCGACCCGGGGCCGATCGACGGCGTCTACGGCGAGCGCACGGCCGCGGCGGTGCGGCGGGCCAAGTACTGGCTCGGCTACCCCGAGAAGCAGATCGACGAGATCGCCTCGCCCGACATGGTGGCGATGCTCGCCGGCGGCGTCGCCCAGCCGCCGGGGTTCAAGGCGACGCACACGCGCCGGCTGCGGCGGGCACAGGATGTCGGCCTGTGGAACACGGCGTACGACATCGCCATCTCGAACGTCGGCGAGCGCGAGACGCCCGCAGGATCACGCCGGATCGACTGCACCGACTGGTATGGCGTGCCCGCGCCCTGGAGCGCGATCTTCGTCTCGTGGTGCTACGCCCGCGCCGGCTCGACGGCCTTCTCCGCCGGGGCCCGCTACGCGTACGTGCCGCACATCCTGTGGGATGCCCAGCGTGGCGAGAACCAGCTCTCCATCACCCGCCGGCCGCTTCCCGGCGACCTGCCCGTGTTCGACCTCGACGGCGACGGCGTCGCCGATCACGTCGGCATGTTCGACGACTGGACCGGCCAGCCCGGCACCACGTTCTGCACCATCGAGGGCAACGTCACGAGCTCCGGCGAGCCGAACGGCGGCCGGATCGCCCAGCTCGAGCGGCGCGCCGACCAGCGCGTCATGGCCTTCGTCCACGTGCGCGGCTAGGTCAGCCGCACGTCTTCCGAAGCGCGACTGGTGTCGCGATCGTCGCCGTGCTCGAATCGCCTCCTGCGCGGACGCGCAGCGGGATCTGGCGCAGCGTGTAGGTGCCGGGCGGCACCCCGGCGCAGGACGTCCGCAGACTGACATCGAGATCCGCGCTCTGGCCCGGCCGGATCGCGTGCTCGCCGAGCTCGAGGCGCCAGGGCCAGGGGTGCGGGAGATCCGACGCAGCGACGCCGAGCACGGTCGCCGTCCGCGCGCGGGCGAGATCCACGACCTCGAGGCAGACCGCCTTGATACCGGTGCCGGGGCCGCCCACCACGCCGCAGGTCCCGTCCCCGGACGCGGCCAGCGGGTGCCGCTGGAGGTCGGCCATGGCGAGGCCCGTGAGAGCCGCGTAGACGGCGAGGCCGGCCGCTGCGACGACCGCCCGGCGCCTCCAGGCCGGACGCGGGCCGGGCGCACGCGCGCCGAACCGCAGGGCGACCGCGATCGGGATCATGGCGACCAGGCACCACCACGACCGGGTCTCCTGGGCGAGGAGCGCCACCGCGGCGACGGCGGCGATCGCCGCGGGTAGCCAGAGCTCGCTCTCGGGCGTGCGCGAGATCCGCCGGGCCGCCAGGCCGCAGAAGAGCACCACGAGGATGAACGTGGCCAGGTCGGCGAGCCGGGCCGGGTCGCCGACCGGCGCGAACGGCTGCCAGATGAACGAGGTGCGGGATGCCCCGGCGTCCAGGCCGAGGTAGTACGTCACCGGATCCGTGACGGCCGACGCGGCGAGGACGCCGATCACGCCACCGCCGAAGAGCGCCCAGAACGCCGTCCAGGCCGACATGCGCGGCCGGGCCGTCGGGGCCTGTGCGGCGATGGCGCTCACTGCATCCACCCTACCGCCGCTTGACCGGTTCCGCGATCGGGGTCAGACCCCGAACGGAAACGCAACGAAACTGTCACGGCCGACGTTCGGGGTCTGACCCCGATTCAGGCGATGTGGCGGAAGAAGCGCGATGCCTCGCCGCCCAGGCCGCGGGTCGAGCGGAGGTTGTACCCGGCGGCCAGGCCGATGCCGAGGATCGGGATCTCGCGGCCGAGGATGATGTGCGCCCGCCGCCGCGCCAGCCGGCCGGTCACCTGCAGCGCCAGGCGGCCGGACACGCTGGCGGACAGGGTGTCGGCCCGCGCGCCGCGCAGCTCGTCCGGCAGGTACCGGTTCCCCATCGCCTCGACGACGCCCCCGCGCCGCAGCCGCACCGCGCCGACGTCCATCCCCAGCACGAGCAGCACGTCGAGCAGTCGCGCGTCCTGGTCGGACAGCGGCCGGCCGAAGAGGTGCGCGCCCTCCAGGATCAGCTCGACCTGGGCGGCGGTGAGCAGGGCGACGTCGCCGAGGGCGGCGCCGATCTCGGCCAGCGTCCCCGGACCGGGCACGAGCGCGGGGATGGCGCTGGCGGCGCCCGTCCCGGCCAGGTGCCACGACCGCCGCGCCGCCGCGATCCGCAGCAGCCGTGCCGGGTCGGAGCCCGGGTAGGTGGCCCGCAGCGCATCGCCGGACGCCGCGATGGCGGGACCGCGATGCTTGACGACGGTGCGGATCGCGCGGTCGGTCGTCGTCGTCAGACGCTCGCTCAGCGCCACGACGAGCCGCTCGGACGTACGTGCCATCGCGGGAGTGTAGAGACCGCCTGGGTACGCTCCATCGATGGCCGTCCGCACGCCGCTCGAGCGCAGGTTGCGGTGGGCGGTGGTTGGACTCGCGATGCTGTGCGCCGTGCTCGTCCTGGTCGTGGCGGCCGTGCTGGTCTACTGGAAGCTCTACCTGCTCTCGCCCGGCTCCGACCCGTTCAGCCGCGGGCCGTTCGTGATCCGCCTCGGCCAGACCTCGGCGCAGCTCGCATGGACGCTCCCCGGCGACGGCAAGGTCGAGCTCGTCGCAACGGCGCCGGACGGCACGACCGCGACGGCCAGGGACGGCCGCTTCACCGGGCTCGAGCCCGGCGTGCGCTACCTGTGGACGGGGTCGGTGGGCGGCGTCGGCCGCGCGGCCGGATCGTTCCACACGGCGCCGGCGAACCCGGATGCGCCGGTCACCTTCGCCGCCATCGCCGACTACGGCTCGGGCACCGACCACGAGTGGGCGGTCGGGCGCACGCTGGCCTCGGAGCAGCCCGACTTCGTCGTCACGGCCGGCGACAACAGCTACCTCGTCGGCGCGCCGGTGCTCCTCGACCGCAACATCTTCGAGCCGCTCCACGACGTGATGCTCGAAGCGCCGCTCTACGCCACGATGGGCGAGCACGACCTCTTCTACGGCAACGGCGCGGCCGTCGCCGATGCGCTCCACCTGCCGAACGACGCCGGCCGCTACGTCGTCGACTACGGGCGGGTCCAGGTCGTCCTGCTCGGCCTGGACGACGGCCCGGCCGAGGTCGCGTTCGCCCGCCGGGCGCTGGCCCGGCCGGGCCCGCGCGTGCGCTTCGTCGTCCTGCACCGGCCGGTGCAGCCGGGCGACCGCATCCTGCCGCTGCTGCGCCGCATGCACGTCGCGGCGGTCATCGCCGGGCACCTGCACCGCTACGAGCGCCGCGTGGTCGGCGGCATCCCGGAGTTCGTGGTGGGGACGAGCGGCGAGGGGCCGGGCGCGGCCGCGTTCACCAAGCGCAGCCCCGACGCGATCGTCTCGCTCCTCAATTTCGGCTCGCTGCGCGTCACGGTGACCGCGACCGGGGTCACCTACCAGTTCATCGACGAGCGCGGCCGCGTCCTCGACCGTTACTCGAAGGGATGACCGGGCTCCGGGTCACGATCGGCGTCCTCGGCGCCGCCGGGTTCGTGGCGGGCCTGCTCATCGCCGCTCCCGCGGTGCTGGCCCCGTTGTTCCTGTGCGGGATCGTCGCATTCGTGCTCGCCGCGGGCTGCTTCGCCGCCGACCTCTTGCCGCTGCGGCCGGCGCACGCGGCCACCTCGGGGCTGGCACTGATCGACGCGGCCCTGATGGCCGTCGCCGGGCAGGTATCCACCACCCTGGCGGTCGTCGCGGCGCTCGCGCTCGTGCTCCTGAGCGCCGCGCCTCGGCTCATCCGCGCCCGCGGATGACTCCACGCGCGGCCCGGGCGGCGACGAGCTCCTCGCGGGCGCGGATGACCGCAACCCTCACCGGGGACGCCGAGGTCGCCATGTCGCGGTCGCCCTCGGCGGCATTCAGCGCCGGATCGACGTCCACGCCCAGGAACGCGAGCCGGCCGCACACGCGCTCGCGCACGTGCGCCGAGCGCTCGCCGATGCCGGCGGTGAAGACGAGCACATCGAGGCCGCCCGCCGACGCCGCCATCGCCGCGACCGCCCCGGCCACCCGGTGCACGTAGACGTCGATCGCCAGCCGGGCCGCCTCGTCTCCCCCGGCCGCCCGCTGCTCGAGCTCGAGCTCGAGGCCGTCCCCGCCGGCCAGGCCGCGCATGCCCGACTCCTCGTTCAGCGCGTGGTCGAGGGCGTCGGCGTCCATCCCGGATCGCCGCAGCACGGCCACGAGCGCGCCCGGGTCGACCGATCCCGAACGGGTGGCCATCGGGACGCCCTCGTTCGGGCTGAACCCCATCGTCGTGTCGACCGAGCGGCCGTCGGCCACCGCGGTCACCGAGCTGCCGCCGCCGAGATGGCAGACGACCAGGCGCAGGCCGGCGGCCGCCGCCCCGACCACTTCCGGCGCCCGCTCGACCGACCAGGCCACCGACAGGCCGTGGAAGCCGTAACGGCGCACGCCCCACTCCTCGCGCCACCGCTGGGGCACGGCGTAGGTGGCCGCCGCCGGCGGGATCGTGGCGTGGAACGCGGTGTCGAAGACGGCGATGTGCGGAAGCTCGGGCAGCCGCTGCCGGGCGGCGTCGAGCTCGCGCAGCGCCGGCGCGTTGTGGAGGGGCGCGAGCGGCTCCAACCGCTCGAGCCGGGCGTGGACGCCGTCGTCGACGACCACCGGGGCGCGAAAGAGGCCGCCCCCGTGCACGACCCGGTGGGCGACACACTCGACGCCGGCGGGGTCGACGTCGTCCAGGTCGCGCACGCGCGCCGAATCGCCGTCGCCCGAGACCAGGTGGAGCTTCAGACTGGTCGAGCCCGCGTTGACGACCAGGACGCTCCCCACGCCGTCAGCGCGGCCAGGTCCAGTCGCGGATCTCGGGCACGTCCTCGCCGTGCTCGCGCGTGTACGCCCGGGCGCGCAGCCGCGTGTCCTCCATCTCCTGGCGCAGGCCGGCCGCACTCGACCCGAGCCCGGGGACGCGGTCGATCACGTCCATCACGAGGTGGAAGCGGTCGAGGTCGTTCAGCATCACCATGTCGAACGGCGTGGTGGTCGTGCCCTCCTCCTTGTAGCCGCGCACGTGCAGGTTGCGATGGTTCGTGCGCCGGTACGTCAGCCGGTGGATCAGCGACGGATAGCCGTGATAGGCGAAGACGACCGGCCGGTCGGCGGTGAAGATGGTGTCGAAGTCGCGGTCGGACAGCCCGTGCGGATGCTCGGTGTCGGGCTCGAGCCGCATCAGGTCGACCACGTTCACGACCCGCACGCGCAGGTCGGGGAGCCGCTCGCGCAGGATGGCGGCAGCGGCGAGCGTCTCGAGGGTCGGGATGTCGCCCGCGCACCCGAGCACGACGTCCGGCTCGCCGCCCTCGTCGTTCGACGCCCACTCCCAGATGCCGAGCCCGCGGGTGCAGTGGACGATCGCGTCGTCCATGTCCAGGTAGTTCAGCGCCGGCTGCTTGCCGGCCACGACGACGTTCACGTAGTGGCGGCTGCGCAGGCAGTGGTCGCCTACCGAGAGGAGGGTGTTCGCGTCGGGCGGCAGGTAGACGCGGATGATCTCGGCCTTCTTGTTCACGACGTGGTCGATGAACCCCGGGTCCTGGTGGGAGAAGCCGTTGTGGTCCTGCCGCCAGACGTGCGACGAGAGCAGGTAGTTGAGGGAGGCGAGCGGCTGCCGCCAGGGGATGCCGCGCGTGACCTTGAGCCATTTGGCGTGCTGGTTGAACATCGAGTCGACGATGTGGATGAACGCCTCGTAGCAGTTGAAGAGGCCGTGCCGGCCGGTGAGCAGGTAGCCCTCGATCCAGCCCTGGCACTGGTGCTCGGAGAGCACCTCCATGACCCGCCCGCCGCGGCCGAGCCCCGTGTCGGTGTCGAGAAGCTCGGCGTTCCAGGCCCGGGACGTGGTCTCGAACACGGCGCCGAGCCGGTTCGACTCGGTCTCGTCCGGCCCGAACAACCGGAACGTCTCCGGGTTGCGCGCCATCACGTCGCGGAGGAAGCCGCCGAGGACGCGCGTCGGCTCGCTGGACGTGGTCGCGGGCGCGGCGACGTCGACGGCGTAGTCGCGGAAGTCGGGCAGATCCAGGTCGCGCAGCAGGAGCCCGCCGTTCGCGTGCGGGTTCGCGCTCATCCTGCGCTCGCCGGCGGGCGCCAGCCGCGAGAGGTCGGAGATGACGGCGCCGGCCTCCTCGAAGAGCTCCTCCGGCCGGTAGCTGCGCATCCACTCCTCGAGCTGGGCCAGATGCTCCGGGTTCTCGCGCACGGCGGCCAGCGGCACCTGGTGGGCGCGCCACGAGCCCTCGACCGGCAGGTCGTCGACGGTCCGCGGCCCCGTCCAGCCCTTCGGGCTGCGAAGGACGATGGCCGGCCAGCGCGGCCGGTCGTCGTCGCCGTCCTCGCGCGCGGCCTCCTGGATCGCGGCGATGCGGTCGAGCGCGTCGTCGAGGGCCGCCGCGAACCGCCGGTGCACGTCGGCGTGGTCGTCGTCGGGCGCCGCGTCGACCCGCAGCGGCTCCCACCCGCAGCCGCGCAGGAGGTCGTCCAGCTCCTCGCCGGGGATGCGGGCGAGCACGGTCGGGTTGGCGATCTTGTAGCCGTTCAGATGCAGGATCGGCAGGACCGCGCCGTCGCTTCGCGGGTTCAGGAACTTGTTCCCGTGCCAGCCGGTCGCGAGCGGCCCGGTCTCGGCCTCGCCGTCGCCGATGACGCAGGCGACGATCAGGTCGGGATTGTCGAACGCCGCTCCGAACGCGTGTGAGAGCGAGTAGCCGAGCTCGCCGCCCTCGTGGATCGAGCCGGGCGTCTCCGGGGCCACGTGACTGGGGACGCCGCCCGGGAACGAGAATTGGCGGAAGAGCGCCCGCAATCCTTCCTCGTCGCGGCCGATGTGCGGATAGACCTCGCTGTAGGTGCCTTCGAGGTAGGCGTTCGCGACCAGCCCCGGGCCGCCGTGGCCCGGTCCGGTCACGTACAGCATCTCGAGGTCGCGGCGCAGGATGGCGCGGTTCAGGTGCGCGTAGACCAGGTTCAGGCCGGGCGTCGTGCCGAAGTGCCCGAGCAGACGGGGCTTGATGTGCTCCGGGCGGAGCGGCTCGCGCAGCAGGGGGTTCGCGAGCAGGTAGATCTGTCCCACCGAGAGGTAGTTCGCCGCGCGCCAGTAGGCGTCGAGCAGCGCCACGTCCTCGGCCGAGAGCGGATTGGCCAGCGTCGCCATCTCGTCCCCTTTCCCTCGACGGCGTCAGCCTAGTCCCGGGAGGCCCGCCGGGCGCCCAATCAGGCCCACACCGGGCCGCCCGAGATGATTGATCGGTAAGTCCGTGATGTCCTGGGCGGCTGCGAACCGAGCAGCGCAAGGACGCAGGGAGCGGTCATACCGGGTCGTATGGGCGCGACCGAGGACGCCGCGATGCGACGGTTCGCAGCCGCAGCGCCACCAACGCGCCGCTTGACCACCCGCCGTCCGTACGTCCAGGCGCGCGGGACTTACCGATCAATCATCTAGCGTGCGAGAGGTGCCGCGCCGCTCCCAGACTACGCCGGGCATGGCGCTTCTGCCTCTGCGCCTGTTCCTCGGGCTGACGTTCGTCTATGCGGGCTATCAGAAGCTCTCCGACCCGGGCTTCCTCACGCCCGGCGCGGCGACCTACGTCGGCACCCAGCTGCACGGCTTCGCCTCCGGGACGCCGGGCGGCTTCCTGCTGCGCTGGTTCGCGCTTCCGTTCCCACGGGCGGCGGGCGTCGGCGTGGCGCTGGCCGAGATCGCGATCGGGCTCCTGACGACGGCGGGGTTCTTGACGCGGCCCGCCGCGGCGGCCGGCCTCGCCCTGAATCTGGTCCTCTTCCTCACCGCGAGCTGGCACACGACGCCGTACTTCCTCGGCTCGGACATCGTCTTCTGCTTCGCGTGGCTGCCGTTCGTGCTCGTCGGCGCCGCCGACCAGCCCGCCGTCGACACGCTCGTCCTCGGCCGCGAACCCGGGTCAGAGCGCGTGCAGCGGCGGACGCGGTCCGGCGCGCACGTCTACGGCACGGGCGAGCCGGATACCCGGACGCGAGCCGCACACTTGCGCCGCGGTCTCGTCGCGGCGGGCGTCGCGACGCTCTCGATCGCCGGCTTCGCCACGGCGATGCGCGGCGCAGCCCGCGGGGCGTCGGCGACGAGCGCCCTCTCCGGTGGGGGCGCGGACACACGCACGCGTCGGCGCAGGCCGCGCGCGGGAGGTTCGGCCACTCAGCCCTCGTCGAGCACGGGGACGACCGGTTCGAGCACCCAGCCGAGCGTGCCGTCCGGCGCAGTCAAGCTGGGGCCGGCGTCTGCCCTGAAGCCGGACGCGGCGGCGCTCTACCGCGACCCGGGCGACGGCTCGCCCGACATCGTTGTGCGCCATCGCGACGGGTCGCTGGCGGCGTTCAGCGCGGTCTGCACGCACGCCGGGTGCCAGGTCGAGTACGCGGCGGGGATGCTCGTGTGCCCGTGTCACGGGTCGGAGTTCGACGCCTCGACCGGCGCGGTCATCCGGGGTCCTGCCGTGACGCCGCTCGCCGGCAAGCGGGTGATCCAGCGACGCGGGTCGATCTACGCCGTGTAGTGCTACTCGTGGATGCGCCGGCCCTCGCGCAGCATGGCCACGAACTTCTCGAGCCGGCGGGCGCGCGTCTCGGGCCGGCGCGCCTCCTGGAGGCGATAGAGGATCGCGTAGCGGTTGGCGCGGTCAAGCCCGGCGAAGAACTCGCGCGCGGCCGGATCGGCGTCGAGCGCGGCCTGCAGGTCGGCGGGCACCTCGGCCGTCGTCGACGAGTCGTATGCGGCCTCCCAGCGGCCGTCGGCCCGCGCCGCCTCGACCTCGCGCAGGCCGGCCGGCGCCATCGCGCCCGCCGCGATCAGCTCCTCGGCCCGGGCGCGGTTTCGCTTCGACCAGCGGCTGCGCGGGCCGCGCGGCGTGAACCGCTGGCGCCAGTGGCGCTCGTCGATCCCGCCCTTCTGGCCGTCGATCCAGCCGTGGCAGAGGGCGGCGTCGAGCGCCTCGGCGTAGGTGACCGAGCTGCCGCCGGAGTCCTTGCGCGCGAGCTTGAGCCACACCCCGGCCGACGACTCGCAGTGCGCCGTGAGCCAGTCGGCCCAGTCCTCCCGGTCGGGGAACTCGAGCAGCGGCAGGTCAGCCGGCATCGACGCCCTCCAGCAGCGCGCGCAGCTGGCCGAGGCTGATGTTGCCGCCGCTCGCGACGAGCGCCACCCGGCGGCCGGCGAGCCGGTCGCGCAGCGCGAGCGCACCGGCCAGGGCGGCCGCGCCCGCCGGCTCGACCAGGCTGCTGGTCGCGGCGATCATCCGCGCCGTCGCTGCGCGCAGGTCATCGTCGGAGACGAGCACGAAGTCGTCCAGCAGCCGCCACAGGATCCGCTGCGGCAGCTCGAATGCCGTCCGCGTCGCGAGCCCCTCTGCGAAGGTGTGCATCTCGCCGGTCATGAGCTCGTGGCGCTGCCACGAGCTGTGCGCCGCCGGGGCGGCGGACGACTGCGCGCCGATCACCTCGATCTCCGGCCGGATCGCCTTGGCGGCGATGCACGCCCCCGCCGCGCCGCTGCCGCCGCCGATCGGGACGACGATGACGTCGATGTCGGGGACGTCCTCGAGCATCTCGAGCGTCGCCGTGGCGACCCCGGCGATCAGGTGCGGCTCGTTGCCGGAGTGCACGTAGCGCAGGCCGTCGCGCGCGGCCAGCTGCTCGCAATGCTCGCGGGCCTCGTCGAAGTCCGCCCCGTGCGCGACGATCTCCGCGCCCATGGCGCGGATCGCCGCCACCTTGACGGGGTTCGCGGCCTCCGGCACGCAGATCGTCGCCTGCACGGCGTGCAGGCGGGCGGCGTAGGCGATCGACTGGCCGTGGTTGCCGGTCGAGGCGGTCACGAGGCCGCGCTGGCGCTCCTCCGGCTCGAGCTGCGACACCAGGTTGATCCCGCCCCTGACCTTGAACGCCGCGGTGGGATTGTGGTTCTCGTGCTTCACCCAGACGTCGGCGCCGACGGCCTCCGCGAGCGCCGGATACGGCCGGAACGGAGTGCGGCCCAGATGCGGCGCGATCCGCGTCCGGGCGGCGATCACATCGGCGAGTTTCGGTTCGTGCATCCCGGAATCATTACCATCGGGGCGTGCGCTGGCTCGCGAAAGCGGCTCTCCAGAATACGATCTCGGTGCTTCCCCGGGGCGTCGAGGTGAACGGGCTCCTGCAGCGATACGGCACTCGCTCGGTGGTCATGACGCCGCAGCGGGTCGTGGGCAAGCTCGCCCGGGTCGGCGGCCGCCACCTCGAGTACCAGCGCCGCTTCGGCCCCGGCCCCCTGATGGAGACCGAGGTGGTCGAGATCGGTACCGGCTTTGCGCCGCTCCTTCCTGTGGGCCTCTACCTGGCCGGGGCGAAGGCGGTGCACACCTTCGACATCGTCAGCCTCGCCAACACGGCCCGGACGTGCGACATGCTCGATCAGGTCGTCGCGACGGCCGATTCGGGCGCGCTCGAGCGCGAGTGCCCCTGGGTGTTGCCCGAGCGGCTCGACCGCGTCCGTGCCATCGCCGCCGACCCGCCGCTCGAGCTCGACCCGCTGCTCGCCGAGATGCGCATCTCCTACCACGTCGGCGACGCGTCACGGTCGGGCCTGCCTGACGGCAGCGCCGGCCTCTTCGTCACGAACAACGTCTTCGAGCACATCCCCGCCGACGGCATCCGCGCGATCCTGCGCGAGGCCCGTCGCACGGGCACGCCGCAGGCGCTGATCAGCCACCACATCGACCTGCGCGACCACTACGCCAAGTTCGACCGCAGGGTCGGCGTCTACAACTCGCTGCGGTTCTCGTCCCGGCAGTGGCGCTACCTGAACAGCCGCCTGGAGCCGCAGAACCGGCTGCGCCGGCCCGACTTCCTGCGGCTCGTGGACGAGTGCGGCTTCGACCTCGTGGCCGAGGACTCGCACAACGGCAACGACGCCCACTTCGCCGCCGTCCGGCCCGCGCCCGAGTTCGGGCGCTACGACGAGGCCGACCTGCGCATCGTCGACATGTGGATCGCCGCGCGCCGGCGCGGCTAGGCCGTCCACGTCGCCCGACACGGGCCGCGGACGATCACGCTCGGCGGCCCGCCGGCGAACGGGATGGTCTCGATCAGCCCGTAGGCCGAGGCGGTGCCACCGCAGCCGATGGCGGCGAGCACGACCTTGCCGTTGCGCGACAGACCCTGGGCGAACAGGTCGCCGACGAATCTGGTGAGTGTGCGCGTCCCGCCGGTCGTCACGTCGACCGCATAGAGCCTGCCGTTGTGCGTGGCCGGGTACGCGGCCAGAATGTGGTCACCGTTCGCTGACCAGGCCGCGGGATAGATGCCGGCGTGTGTGTGGGTCAGCTGTTGGACGTCACCGCCGTCGGCGTTCATGAGCCAGACATCCCCATGGCAGTTGGCGCAGCGGTCACCGTTCCCATCGATGCCGAATCGCTCGAACGCAATCCCGCGAGGTCCCCAAAGCGGCGCGTAGCTTCGATCGTCGTCGGTCAGCGACCGCACCCGGCCATCCGACAGCGTGACGCCCAGGATGTTCGTGCCCTTGCCGGTGCTATGGCTGAACGCCAACTCCTTGCCATCGGGAGAGAACGTGAAGTCGCCGCTCCCCTCGGGGACTTCGAGCTCCTGCACGGATCCAGTGTTCAAGTTCACGATGGCGACACGGCCGAGGGTGGCCGAGGCGATGAAGCGCGAATCCCACGACCACACGGCCGCGTCGTCAGCGGGGGCGGCGAGCGCTCGTGGTCGGCCTCCAGCCGAGGAGATCACGAACACGCGACCGGGACCGCCGGGTGTGCTGCGCCAGAACGCGATCCAGCGACCGTCCGGCGACAGAACCGGATCCCGGCCGGGCACCAGGCGGACGGGATCTCGACCATCTGGCGTAGCGCGGTAGATGACTTCGGGGCCGCCAAGCGGAAGAGAACCGGTCGGCCTGGCATACACGAGCAGCGCCCGGCTTGGCGGCGGAAGTGGAGAAACCGGATCGCTCGTGCCGGCCGAGCCGGCGATCAGTCCGGCACAGGCGAGGGCGATGATCATCACGCCACCAAGGAGCCGGCGAGCGCGCCTCCGTGTCCAGGGAACGTTCATCGCCTCATCTCCGACGCCGGGCGGGACTGCGCGGTTCCCCTCACGGTTGGCCGCCACGGAATGCCGCGCCGGCTATGCGGGCGGAAGCGGCGTCCCCAGCGTCTCGAGGCTCTCCCGCTCGGACTCGATCGCGGCCGCGTCGAAGCGGAAGTACGACCGCGGCGGCAGCGGCCCCCACGTGTTCGACGAGAAGCGGTCGTCGGGGAACGTGCGCGGCTCGTGCTCCGGCTCGAGCTGCTCCATGTCGCAGTAGCACTCGACGTGCAGCGGCTCCTCGGTGATGCGCACGTAGCCGCACATGTTCTGGGCGATGCCGTGCCGCACGGGGCCCCACGACAGCCAGCGGCCGTGCTGGGCGAGGTTGTCGAAGAGGGTACGCAGGGCGCCGAAGTCGACGTAGTCGAACGCGACGTGGTGGAAGTGCGGCGCGCCGGAGGCGACCAGCGCCACCTGGTGGTGCTCGGAGCTCACGTGCAGCCACGTCCCGAACTCGCCGAGGTAGTCCGACACCTCCATGCCGAGCACGTCCGTGTGGAAGCGGGTCACGGCCTCCATGTCGGCGGTGAGGCGGTTGACGTGCCCCAGCTTGCGCGGCCGCAGCGCCGGCAGGTCGGTCGTCTGGCGGGCGATCGCGGGCCGGCGGTCGTCCTCGTGCAGATAGGGGACGAGGTGGTGCTCGAACCCCTCGGGGTCGGCGACGACGAGGTGGTCGCCGCGGTCCTCCCACGCCTCCCACGTCGAGGTGAGCCAGTCGCGGGCCGCCTCGAGCGGGACGCTGCGGCGCAGCTGCCACGCGCAGTGGGCGTAGCCGAGCTCCTCGCCCGGCCCGGAGGTGACGAGCTCGAGCGAGTACGGCTCGTAGTCGCAGGCGAGCGTCGCCCGGCCGGAGGCGAGGTCGCGGATCGTGAGGCCGAACTGGATCGCATAGCGCGGCGCGGCCTCGGCGACGTCGCCGACCCGCAGGCAGACATGATCGATCTTTCGGAGCCGGATCACGGGCGTCTCTCGCGCCATGATAGATCGACGATGATGCGGGCATGAACGACACGCCGCTCGCACTCGGCGAGGCCCGCACGGAGACGCTCGAGCACGGCCTCGCCCTCATCCTCGAGTCGTGGCGCGGGTTCGACCGCGCCCGGTCCTATCAGCCCCCGATCGCGGAGCACATCCGCAGCCTGCTCGCCGAGGGCTTGCCGGCGACCGGCGTCGGGCCGCACGCCGCGCTCGACGAGGTCTCCGAGATCCTGGACGAGAGCCTTGCCCACTCGCGGCCGCGCTTCTTCGGCTACGTCGGCTCGTCGGGGCTCGAGCTGGGGGTGCTTGCCGACGCCCTGGCCGGCTCGCACGACATCAACCTGGCGGCCAGCGCGGCCGCCGCCGACCTGGTCGAGCGGCAGACGCTGCGCTGGGTCGGCGACCTGGTCGGCTACCCGGCCGCCTGGGGAACGTTCACCAGCGGCGGCATGCTCTCCAACCTGACGGCGCTGACGGCGGCGCGCGAGCGCGCCCAGCCGGGCTGCCGCGTCGACGGCTGCGACGGCCGCGGCGTCGTCTACACGAGCGCCGAGGCGCACTCGAGCGTCGAGCGGGCCGTCGAAGTGCTCGGGCTCGGCCGCAAGGCTCTGCGGACGATCGAGATCGACGCGGCCCGGCGCATGCGCCCCGACCTGCTGGCCACCGCAATCGAACGCGACCTGGCCGACGGCCTGCGCCCGGTCGCCGTCGTCGCCACCGCGGGGACGACGCTCACGGGCGCCGTCGATCCGATCCGGGCGGTGGCCGAGGTGTGCGCGGCCCACGGCGTGTGGCTGCACGTCGACGGCGCCTACGGCCTGCCGGCGGCGGCCACCGCGTCGGCCCGGCACCTGTTCGACGGGCTCGAGCTGGCCGACTCGGCGGCGCTCGACGGTCACAAGTGGCTGTTCGTGCCCAAGGCCTGCGGGGTGCTCCTCGTCCGCAACCGGGCCGACCTCGAGGCGGCCTTCTCACACGACGCGCCGTACATCCCCGAGATCGAGTTCGGCGAGCACCCGGTCGAGTGGACGCTCGAGTACTCGCGGCCATTCCGGGCGCTCAAGCTGTGGCTGGCGCTGCGGGCGCACGGCGCCGAGGCGTTCCGCGAGGCGATCGAGCACGACCTCGAGCTGGCCCGGCTGGTGGCGGACCTCGTCCGGGAGGCCGACGACCTCGAGCTCATGACCGAGCCGTCGCTCTCGATCGTGCCCTTCCGGCGTGTGCCCGCGAAGGGTGACGTCGACCTCCACAACCAGCGCCTGGTGGGCGCGCTCCAGCGCGACGGCCGCGTCTACGTGACCGGCGCCGTCGTCGACGGTAGCTGGTGCCTGCGGCCGTGCATGGTCAACTACCGCACGACGGAGGACGACGCCCACGCGCTCGTCGACATCGTGCGCGAGGTTGGCCGCCGCATCGAGAGCGAATGAGCGTCACGGAAGTGCAATGCCGGTGTCACAGCCGGCGTTCGGGGTCAGACCCCGGTTGAGGGGTCGTGCCAGCCGCCGTGGCCGGACTTGACCCGCTGCGCGGCCTCCGGGCCCCACGAGCCCTGGGCGTAGACCTGGACGGGCGGCGCGTGCTCGAGCACCGGCTGCACGATCCGCCAGGTCTCCTCGACGGCGTCCTGGCGGGTGAAGTGGCTGCGGTCGCCCCGCAGCGCCGCCGCGAGCAGCTCCTCGTAGGCGGTGGGCGCCTCCATGCCTTCGGCGGCCAGCTCGAGGTCGAGGCTGACGGTGTGGATGCCCGGCTCGCCGGCGCGGAGCGACTGGAGCTCGATCGTCGTGCCCGGATCGGGGTCGATGCGCACCACGAAATGGTTCGGCGCGGGCCGGTGGTTGCCCGACAGGAACCCGAGCTGCGGCGGCCGCTTGAAGACGACCCGCACCTCCGTCGCCCGCACCGCCATCGCCTTGCCGGCCCGGATGAAGAACGGCACCCCCTGCCAGCGCCAGTTGTCGATCTCGGCCCGCAGCGCGATGTAGGTCTCGGTGTCCGACCCGTCGCGCACGCCGTCGACCTCGAGATAGCCCTCGTACTGGCCGCGAACGATCCGCTCCGGATCGAGGTCGGGCATGGCG
Source organism: Gaiellales bacterium (assembly GCA_036273515.1). GTDB lineage: Bacteria > Actinomycetota > Thermoleophilia > Gaiellales > JAICJC01 > JAICJC01. The sequence goes on along the minus strand of DASUHM010000034.1, from coordinate 13,454 downwards.
GTGAAGACGTCGCGCTTGCGGTCGTCGATCGCCTCCAGGCCGCGGCGGGCGGGCGGCTCCATCGCGATCAGCGAGAGCACCTGCATCATGTGGTTCTGGACGACGTCGCGCAGCGCCCCGACGGCGTCGTAGAAGCGCCCGCGGTCATCGACGCCGAAGTCCTCCGCCATCGTCATCTCGACGAAGGCGATGTGGTTTCGGTTCCACACCGGCTCGAGCAGCGAGTTCGCGAAGCGCAGGTAGAGGATGTCCTCGACCGGCATCTTGCCGAGGAAGTGGTCGATGCGGAAGAGCTGGGACTCGTCGATCACCTCGTGCAGGTCAGCGGCAAGCTGGCGGGCCGACTCGAGGTCGTGCCCGAACGGCTTCTCGACGACGACGCGCGCATGCTCGGTGAGCCCCGCGCCGGCGAGCCCCTTCACCACCGTCGCGAAGAGCGACGGAGGCACCTCCAGGTAGAAGACCGGCGCCGAGACACCCTCGATCGCCTTCGCGACCGCCGCGTAGGTGGCGTCGTCGGCGAAGTCGCCGCGCACGTAGGAGAGGCGCTTCGCGAACTCGGCGAACTCGGCGTCGCCGACCCTCGTGCCCGCCTCCTCGATCGCCTTGCGGGCGCGGTCGCGCAGCTCGTCGTCCGAGATGTCGTCCATCGCGACGCCCACGACCGGGCACGTCAGCCCGTGGCGCTTCGAGAGCAGGTAGAGCGCCTGGAACGTCATCTTCCGGGCGAGGTCGCCGGTGATCCCGAAGATCACCAGAGCGTCGGCATCCGCGGTCCGGCTCACGGGCGCGGAGACTAGATCAAAGACCACTCCCGCAGCAGCGCCGCCTCGCGCTCGCGGCTCATCGCCGGGCCCGGATCCGGCCGCGCCTCCTGCGCCCAGCGCAGGGTGTCGGCCGCCGTCTCGGCGATCGGCCGGATGCGCAGGCCCGCCGCGAGCGCACGCGAGACGTCGGAGCGCTGGAACCCGGCCATCTCGTCGCCGGGCGTCCACAGCGGCAGCTCCGTCCACGGCTCCACGCCGCGCTCGAGCAGAAACGCCTCGTCGACCCACACCGGCCTCGCGGCGCCGCCGCCGGCCGCCGCCACGCACGCGTCGAGCACATCGCCGAGCGTGAGCATGCCGCCAGGGCTGACGACGTCGAACGTCCCGCCGGCGTCGCGCTCGAGCAGGTCGAGGGCGAATGCGGCCAGGTCGCGCGCGTCGACGACCTGGATCGGCTGGGCCGGTGGCGCCGGGGCGAGCATGTCGCCGCCGTCCGCCGCCCGCACCGGCCAGTACGTGAAGCGGCCGGTGGGGTCGTAGGGCCCGACGATCAGGCCCGGGCGCAGGACGAGCGCCCGGTCGCCAAAGGCGGCCTGGGCGGCCCGCTCGCAGCCCAGCTTCAGCGGCCCGTAGCTCTCCTCCGTGATCTCGTCGTCCGCCGCGCCGGGCGGCAGCTCGCCGACGGCGGAGTCCTCGTTCGCGCCCGGCCGCGAGTGGTCGGAGTAGACGCTGCGGGTCGACACGAACAGGTAGCGGCCGGCCGCATCCGCGAGCATTCCCGCCGAGCGCTCGACGTCGGGCGGGAAGTAGCCGGAGAAGTCGGCGACGGCGTCGAACGCCCGCCCGCGCAGGCCGTCGAGGCTGCCCGCGCGCTCGCCGACGACGCGCTCGACCCCCGCGTGCAGGTCGGCACCCGTGCGGCCGCGGTTGAAGAGCACGAAGTCGTGTTTGCGGGCGAGCCCGAGCTCGACCAGATGCCGGCCCGCGAACGACGTCCCACCCAGCACGAGGATGCGCACCGCGCCAGTATACGCAACCGATCGGTTGCGTTCTTAAACGCGGCGAGGCCGCACCGCTCGCGGCCTCGCAGCTATCGGGGCGCCGAGATTCGAACTCGGGACCTCACCGACCCGAACGGTGCGCGCTACCAGGCTGCGCCACGCCCCGGGGGACGCCGGATTATCGCACAGGCGGCGGGGACTGCTGCCCGCTCCCGCGGGCCGCGTCGCGGCGGGCGCAGTAGGCGTCGAACGCCATCATGCGCCGGAGCCAGCGATGCTGGGCCTCCACCTCGATGTCGTAGAGCAGCCGGTCGACCTCGAAGATCTCGACGGCGTGGTCGATCTGGGCCAGGATCCGGGCGCGCAGGCCGCCGGTGGCCGGGCGCGTGAACGCCTCCCGGTCGATGCTGCCCCCGGGCGGCGGGAGATGGCCTTCCAGGCGCTTCTGCAGCGACACGCGCTCTTCCATGCCGGAAGCATGGCGCAGCGCGTCGCCCGCGCGCAACGGGTGGGGTGGTGGGACCACCCGTTCGGGCGGTAGCGTATGCGCGTGGCCCAGAGAGACGAGATCGTCGCATTCGCGGACGGGCTGTTGCAGGCCGACGCGTACCCGGACGCCCTGCCGGTGGGCCTCCAGGTGGCGGGCGCCGAGCGGGTGACGCGGATCGCCACCGGCGTCAGCGCGTCGCTCGAGCTGTTCCTCCGGGCGGCGGACGCGGGCGCGCAGATGCTGATCGTGCATCACGGGCTCTTCTGGAAGAACGAGCCGCGCCGGATCGGCCCGCGCGAGCGCGACCGGCTGAAGGCGCTGTTCGACGCCGACCTCTCGCTGGTCGCCTACCACCTGGCGCTCGACGCGCATCCCGACGTGGGCAACAACGCCCTCCTGTGCCGTCTGCTGGGGCTGGACGACCTGGAGGAGTTCGGCCACGTCGGCGACCGCACCATCGGGTTCATCGGCCGGGCGGAGCCGCCGATCACGCTCGACGAGCTCGTCTCGCGCGTGCGCAAGGAGGTCTCGCCCGAGCCGCTCGTCTTCGCCGACGGCCCGGAGGCCGTCACCCGGGTCGCGATCATCAGCGGGGCCGCCGCGGGCGAGCTCGAGGCCGCCGCCGACGCCGGCGCGGACTGCTTCATCACGGGCGAGCCGCGGGAGCCGGCCATGGCCGCGGCGCGCGAGGCGGGGATCCACTTCGTGGCCGCCGGCCACTACGCCACCGAGGTCTTCGGCGTGCGCGTCCTGGGCGATCTGATCGCGGGCCGATTCGGCGTCGAGCACGTCTTCATCGACCTGCCGAACCCCATCTGAGAGAGCCCTGCGAAACGATTGACGGCGTCCGGGCACGTCGCTACAGTGTGGACATGGATGTCTGCGAGGAGCGCGCCTGAATTGCCCGAGGCGCGCGCACATGAGGAGCGGCATCGCTGAGCCCACCGAGGATCCTTCCCGGTGGGTTTTTCAATTCCCGAAGACCATCAAGGGGGCAGGCATGGCGAACCACCTGACGCCGGACGAGCTATCCAAGGAGTACGGCATGAAGCGGGAAGATGTCATCCGCCTCTGCCACGAGCAGTCCGTCCCCATCTACCACGGCAAGATCGACAAGAGCCTCTTCCAGGCCGTCCGCGAGGAGCTCGCGCTCTCCCGCTAGCCGGCGGAGCCTGCTGCCTGGCTTCCCCCTCCAGCTCGTGACGGCGTCACGAATCCTCGCCGCCGCTTGCGCGCTTCTCCTCGTCGCCGCGCCGCCGGCGCTGGGCGCGTCCGCGCTCGACCGCAAGATCGACGGCATGGTGGCCGCCTCGGGGTTCGCGGGCAGCCACACCGGCATCGCCATCGTCGACCGGGGCACGGGCCGGCTCCTGGCGGTCTACCACGGGCGGGTCGAGCTGCGGCCCGCGTCGAACATGAAGCTCATGACGAGCGCCTCTGCGCTCGGCCGGCTCGGGTTCTCGAACCGCCTCCAGACCCGGGCGATGGCCAGCGCCGCGCTCACCGCCGGCACGCTCCACGGCAACCTGTGGCTCGTCGGCGGCGGCGATCCGTCGTTCGCGACGGTGCCGTTCTCGCGGGCGGCCTTCGGCGGCGCGTCCGGGCTCGTACACGACCTGGCCGTGCGCCTGAAGGCGGCGGGCGTACAGCGCATCACGGGCGCGGTCGTCGGCGACGAGAGCGCGTTCGACACGATCCGGCGGGGGCCCGACTGGAAGCGCGACTCGTGGATGGACTGCGCGCCGCTCTCGGCGCTCACGGTGAACGAGGACCTGGTCCGGTTCGGCGAGTTCGCGGCCGCGCCCTCCCCGGCGCTGCGGGCCGCGCAGCAGCTCACGCTCGCGCTCCAGCGCCAGGGCATCGCGGTCGGCCACCGCGCCCACACGGGCACCCATCCCGGCGCCGCGCACACGCTCGCGGCGGAGCCGTCGCCGACCATCCACCGGCTCGTCTACGAGATGGACCAGGTCTCCGACAACTTCTTCGCCGAGACGCTGACCAAGGATCTCGCCGTGGCAGCCGGCAAGCGCGGCAGCACGAAGGCCGGCGCGACGATCACCCACCGCTACGTGCACGACCTCGGCGTCGACCTGGCCGGAGCGCGGGTCTGGGACGGCTCGGGGCTCTCGAAGGGCGATCGGCTGTCGGCCCGCCAGATCCTCGGCGTCCTGCGCCACGCCGGCGCCGAGCCGTACGGCTGGTTCTACCGCCACGCCCTGCCGCTGGCCGGCGTGAGCGGCACGCTCACCGACCGCATGCGCTCGGGCCCGGCGTTCCGAAACGCGCTCGCGAAGACCGGCACGCTGAACGGCGCCTCCGCCCTCTCCGGCTTCGTCACGGCCCGGAACGGCCACCATCTGGCGTTCTCGATCGTGATGAACCGGCGCCACATCAACATCCCCGCCGCCCACCGGCTGCAGGACCGGATCGTGCAGCTGCTCGCCGCCTCGGCGCCGTGAGCTAGCCCGACGACGCGACCAGGTCGGCCAGCTCGGCCTCGGTGAGCACCGGCACGCCGAGCTCCTCCGCCCTGGCCCGCTTCGACCCGCCCCCGGCGCCTGCGAGCAGGTAGTCGGTGCTCTTCGAGACGCTGGTGGTCACCTTCGCACCCAGACCGGTCAGATGGTCGGCGATCCCGTCGCGGGAGAAGCCCTCCAGCGTCCCCGTGACGACGAACGTCTTCCCGGCCAGCGGCCCGGCCGGCGCCTGCGCCCGCTTCGGCCCGCTCATCGTCAGGCCGGCCCGGGTCAGCGCGTCGACGATCGCCGCGTGCTCCTCGTCCACGAACCAGCCCGCCACCTGCTCGGCGATCACCGGGCCGACGCCCTCGACATCGGCGATCTCCTCGGCGCTCGCGGACCGAAGCGCCTCCATCGACCCGAACCCGTCGGCCAGCGCCTGCGCGGTGACCGACCCGACGTGCGGGATGCCGAGGGCGAAGAGCACCCGCCCGAACGGCTGCCGCTTCGACGTCTCGATGGCCTCGATCGCCTTCTCCGCGGAGCGCTCCTGGAAGCCGTCCAGGGCGAGCAGGTCGGCGGTCGCCAGCTTGTAGAAGTCCTGCGGATGGGCGACCAGGCCGACCTCCATCAGCCTGCGCACCAGCTTCTCGCCGACGCCGTCGACGTCCATCGCCCCGCGCGAGACGAAGTGGCGCAGGCCCTCATAGCCGCGCGACGGGCAGGCCCGGTTCGAGCAGTAGTGGCGGGCCTCGCCCTCGGCCCGCACGACCGGGTGGTCGCACACCGGGCAGCGCTCGGGCATCGACCAGGGCTTGCCGCGCGTGCCGGGCTGCTCGGGCGCCGGGCCGACCACCTGCGGGATCACGTCCCCGGCCCGCTGGATGATCACGCGGTCGCCCTCGCGGATGTCCTTGCGATTGATGTCGTCCTCGTTGTGCAGCGTCGCCATCGACACCGTCACGCCGCCGACGTTCACCGGCTCGAGCACCGCGTAGGGGTTCATCGCGCCGGTGCGGCCGACGTTCAGCCCGATCCGCTCGAGCGTCGTCAGCGCGGTGGTCGGCGGGAACTTGAAGGCGACCGCCCAGCGCGGATCACGGCCGACCGAGCCGAGCCGGCGCTGCTGCGCGAACGACGACACCTTGACGACGGCGCCGTCGACGTCGAACGGCAGCTCGGCTCGGCGCGCCTCCCACTCGTGGCACGAGGCCAGCGCCTCGGCCGGGTCGTCGTGCAGGCGCACGTCGGGGCTGACCGGGAAGTGGTGCTCGCGCAGCCACGCGAGCGCGTCCCAGTGCGACTCGAGCTCGAGCCCGTCGCTCGTGCCGATCGAGTACGCCCAGAGGGCCAGCGGCCGCTTGGCCGTCACCGCCGGGTCCTTCTGCCGGAGCGACCCGGCCGCCGAGTTGCGCGGGTTCATGAACGGCTTCGCCCCGGCCGCGATCTGCTCCTCGTTCACCCGGGCGAACCCCTGCAGCGGCAGGTACACCTCGCCGCGCACCTCGACCAGCTCGGGGAGCGGCCCGGCGCCGGCGGGCAGCGAGAGCGGGATGGAGCGCACGGTGCGCAGGTTGGCGGTGACGTCCTCGCCGATGACGCCGTCGCCGCGGGTGGCGCCGCGGGCGAGCCCGCCGCGCTGGTAGAGCAGCGAGATGGCGAGGCCGTCGATCTTGGGCTCGGTGACGAGCTGGAAAGCCTCGCCGTCGAGCAGGCGGCGGACACGCTCGACCCACGCCCAGAACTCGTCGTCGGTACGCGCATTCGCGAGCGAGAGCATCGGCTGGAGGTGCTCGACCTGGGCGAACTGGCTCGACGGCGGGCCGCCGACGCGCTGCGTCGGCGAGTCCGGCGTGACGAGGTCGGGATGCTCGGCCTCGATCGCCTGCAGCTCGCGCACCCAGCCGTCGTACTCGCCGTCCGACACCGTGGGCGCGTCGAGCACGTGGTAGCGGTGATTGGCTTCGGTGATCAGCTTGCGCAGCTCGGCCGCGCGGGCCTCGGGCTTCACCATGCCAGCGCCTCCTCGGGCCGGGCCAGCTCGCGGTCGGGCCGCTCGGCGCGCAGCACCGCCGCGGGGAACGCGCCCCAGAGCGCGGCGGCCGTATGCACGCCGGCGGCCCGGCCGGCGCGCACGTCGTACGGGGAGTCGCCGACGTACACCGTCGTCTCCGGGTCGGCGCCGAGCAGCTCGAGGCCACGCAGCACGGGCGCCGGGTCGGGCTTGTGCCGTGCGGTGTCCTCGCAGGTCACGATCGCGTCGAACTCGCCCAGCGGGACGAGGGCCATGCCCGCATCGACCGCCGGGCGCATCTTCGACGTGACGATGGCGACCCGGGCGCGGCGGCCGCGCAGCCCGGCCAGCATCTCGGTCACACCCGGATAGGGGCGCAGCAGGTCGGCGTGGCGGCGCATGTTGTGCTCCCGGTAGACGGCGACCAGGTCGTCCGCCCGCGCGGCGTCGAGCTCCCGCATGTGCTCCTCCAACGGCCTGCCGACCCTCGCCCGCAAGACCTCGTCGGCGACGACCCGGCCGAGCACCGTGCGCGTCGTGTGCCGGAGCGAGTCCATGATCAGCTCTACGGAATCCACGAGCGTGCCGTCGAAGTCGAACAACCATGTCGCCGGGGCCTCTCCGGACTTCGTGACGCGAGTCACACCGGAGAAACCAATCTTTGGGTGGGAGCGTACAACGGCACATGAGAAGCCTACGCCTTGCGGCCGCCGCGGCCGCCCTCACCCTCGCCCTGGCCGCCTGCGGCAGCGCGTCCTCCTCCGGCAGCTCGTCGGCTCCGACGGCGGCGGCGGGCGGAGGCGGCGGCGGGACCACCTCGACACCCGTTGTGGTGTCCGGGAAGAAGATCGACGTCACGGAGAAGGACTTCTCGATCACCGTCGCGGGCGGGTCGACGGTGAAGCCGGGCACGTACACCTTCGTCGTCGTCAACAAGGGCCCGTCGAGCCACGACCTGACCGTCAACGGCCCCGGCGTCGCGGACAAGGCCACGCCGATCTCCGGCCCGGGCACGCAGACGCTGACCGTGACGCTCAAGAAGGGCACCTACGACCTGTTCTGCTCCGTCCCCGGCCACAGGGCGCTGGGCATGGACACGAAGCTGCAGGTCGGTTCGGGCGGCTCGGGAACGGCCGCCGCGTCGTCGACCACGTCGACGTCGTCCGGCGGCGGCTCGACCAGCAGCGGCGGCAGCTGGAGCTGATCGCAAGCCTCGGCCGATCGGCCGCCGCAAGCCGGGCGCGAGCCGGTGGATGAGCGCGGAACCCTGCCACTGCCGCTCTTCGCCGGCTTCGCCCTCGGCTGCGTCGGCGGGCCGCTCGCGCTGGCGGCGCTCTACCTGCCGGACGCGGTCGGCAACCGGGCGATTCCGGCCATGGGCCTCACCGTCGCGGCCGGCGCGGCCCTGTTCGCGTTTCCGCTCCTGATCTGGTGGCGCTACTCGGGCGAGATCGCCTCGTCCGGCGGCCTGTCCGCGTTCGTCGAGCGCGCCGCCGGCCGCCGGGCCGCGCTCGTCCACGGCGCGATCTGGACGTTCAGCTACTTCCTGTACCTGCCGTTCACGGTCACCTACCTCGTCTACGACCAGCTTCCGGAATCGTTTCCGGGAATCAGACCGCACCAGACGGCGCTGCAGATCGGCCTGCCGGTCGCGATCGCCGCCGCCATCCTGCTGGCCGAGCGGCTCGTGTTCGTCCTCGTCGCGATCGTCGCGGTCGTCCAGGCCGGGCTCACGCTCGTCCTCGCCGGGGTCGTCGCCCGTCACGCGGGCGTCCACCCGGCGGCGTTCCACGTCCACGCCCACCCGCCGTCCGTGCTGCGCGGGGCCGGCAACGTCGCGCTGCTCTTCATCTGCGCCAGCCTGCCCCTGTACCTGGGCGCGGAGGTGGCGGGCGGCGGTCGGACCGTGCGGCGGACGATCGTCGCCACGGTGGCGGTGACCGCCGGCCTGATCTTCCTGGTGGCCGTGCCGATGGCGGCGCTCGGCTCCTCGCAGCTCGCGTTCCTGGAGGCGCCCGGCTACACGCTGGTCAAGGCCTACGAGGGAGACGGCCTGGCGACGGCGATCGCGCTCGGGGCGGCCGCGAGCGTGGGCGCCGTGATCGTGGCGGAGTTCATCGCGCTCACGCGCCTGGCGCGGGCCATGCTGGGCGTCCCCGTGCGGCTGGCAGGCCGCGTGATCGCCGTGCTCTTCGTCGCCACCTCTGTCGTCAGCCTGGTCGATCCGGAGAAGGCGTACTCCTACGCGCTCACGCCCTCGCTGGTCGCGCTCTACGTCTCGCAGGCGATCGTCTTCCTCGTCTACCCCATGTTCCGCGACCGGCCGACGAAGCTCGAATGGGTCGCGGTGGCCGCCGCGACGGGCCTGGCCGCCTTCGGCCTGGAGGTGGTCATCTCCCAGCAGCCGTACACGTAGCGGGTGTGGGCTGACGACGCTCGGGTTCGAGCTGCGCCAGCGCTACGGCCACCAGGCCGCGTTCATGGCCGCCGACGGCCACCCCCACCACATCGGCCTGCTCGCCGCCGCCGACTCCGGCTAGGGGCCGGGCCCGAGCGGCCAGGCGCCGACCTCGTCCAGGCCGGCGCCGCTCGTCAGGTCGAGATGCACGGGCGTGACCGCGATGCGGCTCTCGGCGATCGCGTGGAAGTCGGTGTCGGGCTCCTCGTGGTAGGAGGGGTCGTCGCCGTAGATGTGGTACCGGCGGCGGCCCTGCTCGTCCGACTCGAGCTCGAGCCGGTCGCGGTAGATGCGCCGGCCCAGGCGGACGACCGACACGCCCGTGACGGGCGGCGGCGGGACGTTCACGTTCAGGATCGTCCGCGGCGGCAAGCCGCGCTCGCCGATCAGCGAGACCAGCCCTGGTAGGAACCCGGCCGCGGGCTCGAAGTCGTAGCCGGACTGGCGGCGGAAGTGCGTGCCCGCCTCTGTGCTCTGCTGCGACACGGCGACGGCGGGGATGCCCAGCACGATGCCCTCGAAGGCGGCGGCCACGGTGCCCGAGTAGGTGATGTCGTCGCCCAGGTTCACGCCGTAGTTGATGCCCGCGACGATCAGGTCGGGCGGCTCACCCAGGAGGCCGAGGGCGCCGAACCGGACGCAGTCGACGGGCGTGCCGTCGGTGGCGTAGGCCGTGGAGCCGTCGCGCAGCGTGTGCTCGACGACCGTCAGCGGCCGGTGGATGGTGATGCCGCGGCCGACGGCGCTCCGGTTCGAGTCCGGGGCGATCACCGACACCGTCCCGACCGAGTCGAGCGCCTTCTTCGCGGCCAGGAGGCCGCGGGACGTGACCCCGTCGTCGTTCGTGAGCAGGATGCGCATACGGCGACCGGAAGCCTAGATGGCCGCTGCGGAGCGGTCCCTTGCTTGGGCCGTGTCCCGCCCACACCCCCAGCCGCCGCACGCTGCAACGCTGGCACGCCGAACGGCTCTGGCTGAACCGCCCTCCATGAGGCCCCGAGCGCGGGAATCGATCATCTAGCCTGACGGCATGCAAAGCCGCGGCAGCACGGCGTTCCGGATCGAGACCGCACGGCTCGTGATCCGGTGCTGGGATCCCTCCGACGCGGGACTGGCGAAGGAGGCCATCGACACGAGCCTCGACCACCTGCGCCCGTGGATGCCGTGGGCCGAGGCGGAGCCGACGACGCTCGACCAGAAGCGGCAGCTGCTGACCCGGTTCGCCGAGGACTTCGCCCGCGGGGACGACGCCGTCTTCGGCATCTTCGAGCCGGACGAGCGCCGGGTCGTCGGCGGCACCGGCCTGCATCCGCGTCTGCACGGGAACGCCCGCGAGATCGGCTACTGGATCCGCGCCGACGCGACCGGCCGCGGCCTGGCGGGCGAGTCGACGGCGGCGCTCACCCGCGTGGCGTTCGAGGTGGACGGCGTCGACCGGATGGAGATCCACTGCGACCCCGCGAACGTCCGCAGCGCCGCCATCCCCCGCCGGCTCGGCTACGAGCAGGCCGACGGCGTCGACGGCAACGGCCACCTCATCTTCCGGATGCTGCGCGACGCCTATCCATCCTCACCCGCCGCGAACGCAGCCGCCCAGGCCTACGACGACGCCGGCGCCCGGGTGCTGTAGCCGAACCGCTGCAGGAGCAGCGCGGCCAGCAGCAACACCGAGCCGGTGACGATGAACGAGATCGCCCGCGCCATCGCGGTCAGGAACGCCAGGTCGTAGAGGAAGAGCTTCCCGAGCGCGACGAAGAGCAGGGCGATCCCGCCGGCCCGCAGGAGGCCGCGGTGGCGGCTGCGAAGCGACGCCACGACCAGGGCCAGGCCGATCATCACCCAGGCCACCGAGACGGCCACGTGGCCGCGCTGGAAGCCGTCGTGCACGGCCGTCGCCACGGCGCCGTCGACGGAGAGCTGGAACGCGCCGAGGATGGCGGCTGCGAGCGTCCACAGGATGCCCGCACCGGCCACGTAGGTCAGCACGGCCCGGACGTCGATGCCGCGCTCCGCCGGAGCGGCCGTCGCCCGCGCGGCCAGGGCGGCCAGGACGAGCGCGACCGAGGCGGCCGCCGCGGCGGCCAGGCCGGCCGCCGGGGCGTGCGACGTGTGGAAGAGCATCCGCGGCGTCTCGTAGCGCAGGAGCACGACGCCCGCGGTCGCAAGCGCGGCGACGATGCCGATCCGGCCCAGGATCTCGCGGTCGAGCCGGCCCGGGAGCGGTCGCCGCCAGACGACCGCAGCGGCGGCGGTCAGCGCGGCGAGCCCCGCGGCGGCCACGAGCGGGTACTGGCCGGGCAGGAGCATGGCCGCCAGCTGCCCAAGCAGGAGCAGCGGCAGCACCAGCGCCAGCGTGCGCCGGCGGGCGTCCAGCAGCGCCGTGGCGAGCAGGAACGCGGCGGCCGCGGCGATCGCGATGCTCCCCCAGCCGGCGGTCGTGCCATGTGCCGAGAGGGCGTGCAGCGAGTCGTCGTAGGCCCACGCGGCCACGAGGCCGAGGCCAAGCAGTCCGGCGCTTCCCACGACGAGCGCGAGCTCGCCGACGCGGCGCCGCACCGGGGGCACGTGCACGACGGCCGCCATGGCGCCCGCCAGCCCGAGCCAGGCCCACATCGCGTACGGCGCGGCGAGCCCCTCGGCGATCGCGTAGGCGGCGACGGCCACGGGCACGAGTGCCACGAGCTCGACGTAGTCATGCCGCGGCCGGCGCACCGACCAGGCTCCGACGGCGGCGGCGAGGCCGAGCGCGGCCAGGGAAGCGAGGCCGTGGCGGGCGCCGAGCCCGCCCCAGCCGACCTGCATCAGTGCGCGGACCGGCGCGGTCACCGCGAGCGTGATGCCCGCTCCGGCCAGCCACCAGCCGGTCGCGATCAGGATCGCGGCCTCGTCGCCCAGCCAGGCGACCATCGCCGGCGAGCGCCGGTAGAGGAAGAGCGCTGCCGCAAGACCGGCGTAGACGGCGACGGCCCAATCGGGGGCCAGCGCCCAGGCCGGCAGGTAGCCGATCGCGATCGCCGGCACGGCCCAGGCCACGTCGCGCTCCGGCCGCTCGAGCCAGCGCAGCCCGAAGCAGAAGGCGATGCCCGCCGCCGCCACCGCCGCGAGCGCGACGGAGCCCTGCCACGAGCCCGTGCCGATGTGCGGCAGGTGCGCGGCCGTCGGCTGGACGACGACGCAGGCGGCGATCGACGCGAGACCGAGGTAGACCCCGGCGGCCGCCGTCACGCGCCGCCGCCGAACGCCGCTTCGGCGGGCGATGCGCTCGGCCAGTCCGACCAGGACGGCCGACTCGGCCGACCACGCGCACACGAGCGCAGGGCCGCCGGCGAGCAGGCCGGTCGCCGTCGCGGCAGCCGCCAGGGCGAAGGCGGCGAGCAGGTCGGCCAGGTCGGCGTGCGGCCGGCGCACCAGCGCCGGCACGCAGGCCAGCAGCGCCCAGACGAGCGCGACGCCGAGGAGGATGAGCCCGGCCAGCGAGTGGCCGTGCACCATCTGCGAGTCGGCGGCCAGGAACGCGTCGGCCATCGAGAGCGTGAACGCGGCCGAGACGAGCGGGCCGCCGAGCCACGTCAGCCGGCGGGTGACGGGCAGCAGCTCGACCAGGAGTGCCATCGCGACGAGCAGCGCGGCGACGGCCGCCACCGCGTAGACGCCGAGGGCGAATCCGGGATGCGTCGCCGTGATGCCCAGCAGGGCGAGCGACTCGACGAACGCGATCGCGGCGGTGGCCACGACCAGCCACGACCAGCGCAGGTAGACGTACAGGGGCAGCACGCCCGCCATCATCACCGCGGCGAAGAGCAGGCCCGCTGCGGTGACGTCGAGGCTGACGAGCACGGGAGCGACCATCGCGGCGGAGACGCCGAAGACCGCCAGCGGCTCCTGGTGGATGCGGATGGCGACCGCGACGGCGAGGGCGGCGATCAGCGCCGCGAGCGGCGAGGCAGCCGTGCCGGAGATCAGGTGGTAGAGCCAGGTCGACGCCCACAGGCTGGCGTAGAGGCCGGCGATGCCGGCGCCCGCGGCGGCCAGGATGGCGTCGGCCCGCCAGGCGCGGCGGTCGAGCTCGAGCGCGGCGACGAGGAGGGCGATCGAGACGATCGCGCCGATCCCGACGCGCATCGGCGGCGTCACCCAGCCGCGGCTCGCGGCCATCGCGAAGAGCAGCACGATGCCGAGCACCGTGGCGACGCCGCCCGCCCAGGCCAGCGTGCGCGCTGCGAACACGCGCCCAGCGAGGGCGCCCCAGTCCATCGGCTCGCGCG
>DASUHM010000033.1 GCA_036273515.1 Gaiellales bacterium | reverse complement strand
GCTACCCGTGTCGAACGCCGCGGTGAGCACGTTCGTGTTCGGCACGAGCTGCCCCACGTAGCGTAACGTCGTGAAGTGTCGCGTCGTCCCGAGCGCGACGCACTTGTGGCCGCCCGTGATCGCGGGCCCGTGTGTGGACGTGAACACCGCGCCGCCCGACAGGAACGGGTTGCCGGCGGAGAACACCTTCGCCGTCGCGCCGGTCGCGTTGTGCGTCGGCGGCGGCAGGTCGTAGCCCGGCGTCTCGCCGATGCTCGCGTGCGATTCGGCGTCGACCGGCTGCGTGTTCGGGTCGGTGCCGGTCGCGGCGATCTCGTCGGTCTGATGCTTGCCGTACACCTTGTCGAACGTCCATTCCTCGGTCGCGGTGGCCGTGTTCACGGTCTCACGGCCGGCGCAGCGGTGGAGCCGCCGCGCCGCTCGTGCCTGCGCGGCAAGGCGCGGCTGCAGGAAATGGATCACGAAGACTCCCCGGCATCCCGGGTCGAACGCCTCGCCCGCCCTCACAGGCCCGGCCGTCAGCGTGCCGAAGAACGGCGACGTCGGCGTGGCGATGCTGAACGGGGAGTAGCCCATCGTCCCCGCCGCCTGGCGCAGGTATCCGTGGCCGCCGGTGATCAGCGTGCAGCGCCGCTTCGACACGGGCGAGGTGGCCGTGAACGTGCCGGCCAGCTGGCTCGGTGCGATCGTCGCGCCGAGGTCGAAGGACGTCGCGAGCGTGTCGCGGTCGAAGCTGAACGTGGTCCCCGACGTGGGCGCGAACGAGTAGTCGTGCAACTGGAACGCCGTGGGATGCGTCCGCGGCGCTGTCCGCTCCAGATCGACGTCCCCGAACGGCGGCTCGCTCGACCCACCCCCGGGCGACGCAAAGACGGTCATTCCCATCTCGTAGCGCGTCCCGTTGATCAGGACCTCGCGCGGGCCGGCCTCCATGAACACCGTCGCGAGCGCCGTGAACGACGGCCGGCCGGCGGCGTGTGCACGGATCCAGCGTTGCCACAAGGCCAGCGGCCGTGCGGGAGGCGACGCGGCGGACGCCGATGCGGCCGCGATGCCGGCCGCCACCAGCACCGCGACGGAGATCGAGGCTCGTCCCAACAGTGCCAAGCGCCCGCGCATCCTGCCTCCTCTCGGTCACCCTGCCGCGCCAACCCTACCGCTCCGCGTTGCCAACGGGAAGTCCGTCGGACGGCCGGTTCCCACACTGGGACGCGATGCCTCGAGGTTTCCAGGGCGAGCCCCGTAGCGCGCGAGGTCGGCCGGATCGCTCCTATCATCAACCTCATGTGCATCGTCTTCGTCGGTGGATGAACAGTCGCCCGGGCCGCTCGCTGTGGCTCGTCGAGGCGCTCGGCGGCGAGACCGGCGGTGACTCCCTGCCGGCGGAGGGAGCGCTGCGGGCCGATGTCGCCATCGTCGGCGGCGGCTACACGGGACTGTGGACGGCGCTTCACCTGAAGGAGCGTGAGCCGGATCTCGACGTCGTCATCGTCGAGTCGGACATCTGCGGCGGCGGCGCCAGCGGCCGCAACGGGGGGTTCGTGCTCTCGTGGTGGCCGAAGCTCGAGACGCTGATCGAGATGTTCGGCGAGAAGGAGGGCATCCGGCTCGCCTGGGCGAGCGACGAGGCGGTCACGTCAATTGGCGCGTTCTGCGACGCCAATGCGATCGACGCCCACTACACCCACGCCGGCTGGCTCTGGGTGGCGACGTCGCAGGCCCAGGACGGCGCCTGGGAGGGATCGGTGAAGACGTGCGAGGAGCACGGGATCGACGCCTTCCAGCGGCTCTCGCCGGACGAGATCGGAGCGCGCTCGGGCTCGCCGGCGACGATCAGCGGGGTGCTCGAGCCGAACGCCGCCACGGTGCAGCCGGGGCTGCTCGCCAGAGGCCTGCGCCGCGTGGCGCTCGAGCGGGGCGTGCGCATCTACGAGAACACGCCGATGGTGGCGCTCGACCGCGGAGCGCCCCCGGTCGTGCGGACGCCGCGCAGCGCGATCACGGCCGATTCCGTCGTGATCGCGACCAACGCCTGGGCGGCGCGGATGCGCGAGCTGCGGCGGCTGATCGTCCCGCTCGGGAGCGACATCGCCGCCACCGAGCCCATCCCGGAGCGGCTGGCCGAGATCGGCTGGACCGGCGGCGAGGCGATCTCGGACTCGCACCTGATGGTCAACTACTACCGCACCACCCGCGACGGCCGCATCGCCTGGGGCAAGGGCGGCGGGCGGCTCACGCCGGCGGGGCGGGTGACGCCGTTCGACCTCGACCCGCATCACACGGCCGAGGCGGCCCGGCGGATGCGGACGATCTACCCGATGCTCGCCGACGTGCGGATCACGGCGGAGTGGAGCGGCTGGGTCGACCGCAGCGTCACGGGCCTGCCGGTGTTCGGGCGGCTGCGCGGGGGCGGGCGGGTCGTCTACGGCATCGGCTTCTCGGGGAACGGCGTCGGCCCGACCCACCTGGGCGGGCGCATCCTGGCGTCGCTCGCCCGCGGGCTCGACGACGAGTGGGCGACCTGCGGCCTCGTCTCCGACAGCCACGCCAAGTTCCCGCCGGAGCCGGCCCGCTACGCCGGCAGCGTCGCCGTGCGCGCGGCGGTCGCCCGCAAGGAGCGGGCCGACGACGCCGGCCGGTCTCCCGACCGTGTCTCCCGCTGGCTGGCCGGGTTCGCCCCGTCGGGCTACTTCAAGATCTCCGAACCGGCGGAGTGACCGAGCTCCAGCGCCTGCGGGGCGACCATGCGGACGCCGTGCTCGCATTCGAGCTCGAGAACCGCGCGTACTTCGCCGCATCGATCACGGACCGGGGGGACGAGTTCTTCGACCACTTCGGCGAGCAGCACGACGCCCTGCTGGGCGCGCAGGAGGCGGCCACGGCCGCGTTCCATGTCCTCGTCGCCGAAGACGGGCGGGTGCTCGGCAGGTTCAACCTGCGCTTCGCCGGGCCCGGCACGGCCGAGCTGGGCTACAGGGTGGCCGAGGACGTCGCCGGCCAGGGCGTTGCCACGGCGGCCGTGCAGGACCTGTGCCGGCTGGCGGTGTCGCGGTACGGCCTGCGCATGCTGCGGGCCGCCACGTCGACCGACAACGTCGCGTCGCAGCGAGTGCTCCTGAAGGCCGGGTTCATCCCGGCCGGCCCGGCCGACCCGGCCGACATCGGCGGCAAGACCGGCACCTGGTACGAGCGCACCCTCGGCTGAAGGAGACCGGGCGGCCGCGGCGAAGTCATTTCGTTCGGACTGGCCGATATGTGTCGCCAAACGGGTTTGGTCGGTCACATGCTCGGCTGCTAACCTCGGTCTGCCCACGGAACGGAGGCCGATATGGAAACTGGGCCCGATTCGCCTTCCACCTCGCCAGGCACCGACGTGACGACGTATGACGCGAAGCGCAACGTCGCCGCGCAGGAGTCACATAACGGACGCCTCTCCCCGGAGGAGTCGCCGACGGCGTCCACCGAGATAACACCGGCGAACGTGCCGGACATCGTCGCGCCGCCCATGCAGCAGCACGACGACGAGCCTGCGTCCAGCTCGGGCTTCAGCGAGCGCGTGATCGTGCTCGGATGCCACCTCCGTTACGCAATCGAGTGGACGTTCCGGTGGCACTTGAGGAAGCGTCAGAAGGCGGCGCTCGAAACCCTCTGGCGCATGCGCACCACCAAGAAGATCTACGCCTTCCTGAACAGCAAGGGCTCGAGCGGGAAGACAGCCGGCTCGACGACGACCGGCGTCCTCTTCGCCGATGCGATCAGGCGCGACTGCGTGGCCGTCGACATGAACGACTCGCCGGGCGGCACGGCCCGCCGGCTCGGCATCCGCCGCACCGACACGCTCAACCTGCGCGACTACCTCCGCAAGTACCGCGGCGAGGAGCATCCGACGGCCGAGGGCATCGGCCGCGACCTCGAGTGGACGCGCGACGCCGGCCTCTTCGTCATCTCCTCGGAGTCCGTCGCGAACACGACCGACGACCCCGGTGGCCGCGACCGCGTGAAGGAGGGCCTCGAGCAGCTCGCCGAGAGCGTGCACAGCGTCTTCTGCGACCTCGGCAACAGCATCAAGAGCCAGGGCAACTGGTCGGCGGTCGAGATCGCCGACACGCTCGTCTTCATGGGAAACGTGAACGCGGCCGACTCCGTGGTCGACTTCGGCAAGGACGATCCCACCGGCGAGGGCGACGACCTGATGAGCACCATGGATGCGTACCGCGGGATGGGAATGCCGACCAAGGTGCGCGAGGGGATCATCGTCATCCTCGGCGCCAAGGGCAACATGCGCCGGCGCTACGCCGATCACTACGGCGTCGGCATCGACCAGGTCTACATCGTTCCCAACAACCGCTACATGAAGCGCGGGAACGTCGTGCGCAAGAACCGGCTGCCGCTGCCCGTGCGCACGGTCATGTACGAGATCCTGGTCGCGATGGTGAAGGCGAAGCGGCCGCCCGAGAGCGAGATCATGCGCCCGAAGCGGTCGGTCTACGCGCGCGAGCAGCGCGTCGAGCGCAGGGGCGAGGCGTATAACCCCACGGTCGAGGGCGACACCGAGAGCATCCCCCGGATCGGCCCGGCGCCCGAGCCGACCGACGCGCCGTAGCGCGGCGCGCGAACCCCGGGGATTGCTCCCGGTTGGGTACTTCCACCCATTGAGCCGGCGCGCATCGCTCGCATAGATTGGCGGCGACCCCGCTGCGACCTCAGCTGGGTGGTTGACGCCCGAGGGCCGCCGGACGCAGGGGGCTGCGAAGCTCTCCGGCGGCCTTCAGGCGTCAACGAGCCGAACCGCCGTGAACAAGTCCCAGGAATCCCGCTCGCACCAGCTCGAGTACGCGCGCCTCTCGGTCGCGCTCATGAGCGGCGGGGTCGTGGTGGTCAGCATCGGCCTCGCGACCGCCCACCTGGCCGTGACGGTGGCCGGCGTCCTCGTGATCGTGGCCGGCTGGCTGGCGGCGACGGGGCTCGCCAGCGCTCCGAGGCGCCGCAGCCGCTGACTTCGCGGCCGGCGGGCGTCCTCGACAACGTCCGCAGGATGACTTATTATCGGTGACGTGAGACGACTGCGTCTGGCAGGTGTGTTGCTCGTCTCGGTGCTCTCCATCCTGCTGTTCGCCCTCATGGGGGCGGCCCAGGCGGTGACCACCGGCACGGTCTCCTCGACGGGGAATGACCAGTACGGGCAGCTCGGGAACGGCTCCGGCGGGAGCAGCACCACGCCGGTCGCGGTCGCCGGGCTCACGAACGTCATCCAGATCGACGGCGGCCGCGAGCACGCGGTCGCGCTGCGCGGCGACGGCACCGTCTGGGCCTGGGGTCACAACCAGTACGGCGAGGTCGGCGACGGCACCAAGACCAACCGTCAGTCGCCCGTCCAGGTCGCGGGCCTCACGGGCGTGATCGCGGTCGAGACCGGCCACTACTACTCGATGGCGCTGAAGAGCGACGGCAGCGTCTGGATGTGGGGCTGGAACAAGTTCGGCACGCTGGGCGACGGCACGACCACGAACCGGACGACGCCGGTCAAGGTGACCGGCATCTCGAACGTGATCGCGATTGCGGGCGCCCGCGATCACACGCTCGCCCTCGAGGCCGACGGCTCCGTGTGGGCGTGGGGCGACAACGAGTTCGGCAACCTCGGGATCGGCAACACGACCAACCACACGACGCCGGTGCAGGTGCACAACCTGGCGAACGTCGTCGCCATCGCCGGCGGCCGCGACCACAGCCTCGCGATCGAGTCCGACGGCAGCGTGTGGGCGTGGGGCTGGAACCAGTACGGCCAGATCGGCGACGGCACCAAGGGCACGAACAAGCTCCTGCCGGTACAGGTGAAGGGGCTGACCGGTGCCACCATGGTGAGCGCGGGCGCCGATCACTCGATGGCGCTCAAGAGCGACGGCACCGTCTGGGCGTGGGGGCAGAACAACGACGGCCAGCTCGGCGACGGCACGAAGACGAACCGCTCGACGCCGGTGAAGGTGTCAGGCCTTGCGAACGTGGTCGACATCGGCAACGGCCGCCTGGACAGCCTCGCCGTCGAGAGCGACGGCTCGGCCTGGGCCTGGGGCCTCAACACCGACGGCCAGCTCGGCGACGGCAGCACGACGAACCGCGTGACGCCCGTCCGCATCGCCGGCATCACGGGCGCGTTCGGGCTCGGCGGCGGCGTCAACTACAGCATCGTCCTGCACTCGCCGTAGCGGCGGCG
>DASUHM010000032.1 GCA_036273515.1 Gaiellales bacterium | reverse complement strand
ATGTAGGTGCGCAGGCCGTGGGCGAACAGGTCGTCGGTGACCGTCTGCATGAACAGGAACGGCACCACGGACTCCTCGCTCGCGGCCGGGGCCAGGTCGTCGCGAATCCCGGTGAGCTTGGCGCGGCCGTCTTCGGGGTGGCCGGACCACTCGACCAGGGACATGATGCCGTGGCGGCCGACTAGTTCGGGAGGTATCCAGGGGACGTCGTTGGCGCGGCGCAGGAAGCTGGTCCACAAGAGCTCGTCACGGGCCGCGGGGTCGGCCATCTCGCGGCGGCCGCGCTCGATTACCTTCCTGGCCTCATCGAGGGGGTGGAAGGTGGCCAGGATGAGGAGCTCGGACAGCTCGTGCAGGGCGAACTCGAACTCGGTGACGACGCCGAAGTTGCCGCCGCCGCCGCGGAGGGCCCAGAAGAGTTCGGGGTACTCCTCTGGCGACGCTCGCAGGATTTTGCCGTCCGCCGTGACCACCTCGGCAGACAGGAGGCTGTCGATGGTGAGGCCGAAGCGGCGCATCAGGCGTCCGACGCCGCCGCCGAGGGTGAGGCCGGCGACGCCGGTGTGGGAGACGACGCCGGCCGGGACGACCAGGCCGTGTGGCTGGGTGGCGCGGTCGAGGTCGCCGAGCAGCGCTCCGCCGCCGACGGTGGCGCGCTTACCTACGGGGTCCACGGTGACCCGGTTGAGGGCGCGCAGGTCGATGACGAGGCCGTCGTCGCAGGTGCTGTGGCCGGGCATTGAGTGGCCGCCGGCCCGGACCGCGATGAGCAGGTTCTCGGCGCGGGCGTACGCGATGGCGTCGGCTACTTCCTGGGGAGTCCGCGGCCGGGCGATCAACGCGGGGCGGCGGTCGTGCATCGCGTTCCAGACGGCGCGGGCCGCGTCGTAGCCATTCTCGTCCGGGCGGAGCAGCGTGCCGCCGAAGCCCGGGATGGTCACGGGCGGCTGTCGTCGCGCAGGGAGGCCAGGCGGCCGTGCATGCCGGCGATGACGTCGTTGTGCTGGTGGATCTCGACGGGATGCGGGAACAGCGGGCCGCCGTCGTGCCAGGCGACCGTGATCGGGCCGGACCTGGCGGTGTTGATCAGCTGGCAGCCGAGCCGGGCCAGCCGCTCGCTCTCCTGCTCCACGTCGGGTACCACCCAGGAGACGTGGCTGATCGTGCCGGGGGTGACGCGGTACGTGGCGGCGAGACGGTCGTCGATCGCGTGGACCTGGCCAAGCTCGACCACGATCGGCCCCCAGGCGGCGAAGGCGGCCGAGTGGTCGAATACGACGTCGTCGCGGGCCCGGCCGGCGGCAGCGAGCACGAACTCCTCGAACGCGATGTGCTCGATGACGTCGAACGGGCCGACGTCGAGGTCCCGGCTCCACTGCTTCATCGCGGAGTCCAGGTCGTCGACCCAGTACCCGATGTGGTGCAGGGCGTACATCAGCGACCCTCGAGCGCGCCGCCGCCGAACTGCTTGTCGTGCTCCATGGTCATCCGCATGAACGGGTAGACGTAGTCGCGCATGTCCTGCTCGTACGCCCCGATGGCCGGGACGAGGGCCTGCTCGCCGCGGGCGGCGGCGGAGAGCCGGTCGAGCAGGTGCGCGGCGTCGCGCAGCGCGAGGTTGGCGCCCAGGCCGAGGGTGGGGAGCATGGCGTGGGCGGCGTCGCCGGCCAGCGTGACCCGGGAAGGATCCCAGGGTGGGGCGGGCTCGAGGAAGCCGAACGGGATCACGAAGATCGAATTCAGGTCCACGCTGGCGACCAGGGCGCGCGCGGCGGGGTGCCAGCCCTCGATCGCGGCCAGCATGGCGTCGCGGAGCATGGCCGGCGTACCGCCGGTCCACTGCGCCGCGGGCGGGATCTCCGTCCCCGGCGGCACGCTGCAGCTGATCATCACGTAGTCCTCGACCGGCTCCAGCGCCACGTCGGGCGCGATCGCGGCCGCCGCGTCCTGCGCGCGCTGCCGGGGCCGGTAGACCGCGATGAGCAGCCGGGCGCCCTTGCGGTCAGCGGCGATGATCACGCCCTCGAACAGATGCGGCGGCAGCTGCGCGGCCAGCTCGGGGGTCAGCGGCGTGCGGCCGAAGACGCCCAGGCCGCGGACGCCGGTGTCGATGACCGTGGTGCCGGGGAGCTTCTGCCCGCGGACCGCCGAGCGGATGCCGTCCGCGCCGACCAGGACGTCACCCACGGCCGTGCCGCCTTTGGCCAGCGTGACCGTGACGTTGCCTGGTGTCTCTTCGTAGCCGGTGACGGGCTGGCCGGGGTGGAGCGCGTCACCGAGCCGGGCTCGCAGGATGGCGCGCAGGGTGCGACGGTGCACCCCGGTGTGCGGGCGCTCGCCGTC